>NZ_JACJRC010000005.1 GCF_014697025.1 Alkalinema sp. FACHB-956
GGGATGGTCTGGCTATCCCTCGCAGCGTCCCCCTGGTGTTGTGACGATCGTCAAGGGTCTACAACGGTTTGAAGGCATTTTCTTAGGTTGGAAAATGACTTTCCCCTGACTTGTGTGTACACGGTAGCAGCGAGTGGGGAGAGACTGCTTCCCTATCAGCTCAAGTCGTTCCACGATCGGTTTCCATTCAATTGGGTTCCCCAGCGAGTGGGGAGCTAACGCGGTCAATCCCGTTTTCTGTACATCCAGCAACGTTTCCATTCAATTGGGTTCCCCAGCGAGTGGGGAGCAGATACCCAACTGTTGATTTTTTTACCCTTTGTACGTTGGTGTTTCCATTCAATTGGGTTCCCCAGCGAGTGGGGAGTTAAATCCTTTTGATTTTTCTCACATAGTCTTTACCTTGTTTCCATTCAATTGGGTTCCCCAGCGAGTGGGGAGTGGTTTGGCGGTTGGTTGTCAAGGGTGTCCGGTACGCTTGGGTTTCCATTCAATTGGGTTCCCCAGCGAGTGGGGAGGATGCCAACAACAACGTATTACTCGGGGCGTCATTTGCCCTGGTTTCCATTCAATTGGGTTCCCCAGCGAGTGGGGAGCTGAGCAAATCCCTGATCACCTGATCACAACATTGATTGGGTTTCCATTCAATTGGGTTCCCCAGCGAGTGGGGAGGGTACCCCTATTAAACCCAATCTCCATCGGACTTTCAACCCCCATTTGCGAACCTCAGCCAAAATCCCCTCCCAAACCCCGATCGACCCTCCAAAAAAATCCCCGAAACCCTTACCCCACAACCCATCGAAGCTCCCAACACAAAATCAACCTTTCAGCCCCCTTCCCCCCAGCGTCGCAACCCCAACCCCAGACAACGTAAAAAGTTGCATAGCTTCCGCAGCAACTCGAAATACCTTTGCCAAAATCAGCATACCGAACCGCATCACCCAAGCTGCCATGGCAAACCGATCGCAAGGCTTCCTCAAACTCGAATTCTACATCCGCAACGAACACCCCCAACTCCTCCAGGGCCTCGACCTCTGGCTCCAACTCGGCCTCCTCACCGAAGCTCAAATCCATAAATTCGCCCGCAACCAACTCACCTGCGATCGGCCTATCCCCGAACCCCAACCCACCCCCGATCGCAGCCCCATCCCCGCCGCCGATCTACGCGGCGAATTCATCCTCACCCCCTCACCCACCCACCCCCTTACCCCACCCACCCCCAAACCCCCCAGACCCCAAACCGGCCTCAGCCAACTCCTCACCCGCCTCATGGCCGAGATCGCCGTCGTCTGGCTCCTCTTCCTCGGCGTCTTCCTCGTCGTCATCTCCTCCGCCGTCCTCGCCGCCGCCCAATGGCAAAACGTCACCCCGATCGGCCAATACGCCATCCTCTGGGCCTACACGATCGCCTTCGGAGCCGTCGGCTGGTACACCGCCCAAAACCCCAGCCTGCGCCTCACCAGCCGCATGCTCCAAATCACCACCCTCCTAATCATCCCCGTCAACTTCTGGATGATGGACGGCTTCCGACTCTGGAATAGCCCCCCCGGCTGGGCCATGGTGATTTTCTCAGCCATCACCCTCTCGTTATTGCAATTTCAACTCCTCCGCACCAGTCCCCGTCTCACCTGGCTCAACAGCAGCCTCCTCAGTTGGCTCAACTGGGGCTGGGCCATCCCCGGCATCCCCCTCACCGCCACCTACACAGGCATCCTCGGCACCACCGCCCTCCAACTACGCACCCTCCCACCCTCATCACCCCCCTCACCCTCATCACCCTCTACCCCATCCACCCCCGACCTCGGCAAACTCACGATCGCCTTCGCCACCCTCCTCCTGATCGGACGCGCCACCCTCGCCGCCCAGATCCCCCTCAGCCACTTCGGCCTTGGCCTAGGACTCTGCGGCTGGCTGCTGATCCAACAAAACCGCAGCCTCCCCCGACCCCTCTGGGCCCAGGCAGGTGCAGGACTGCTCAGCTTCGGTTGGCTCGTCGCCGTCACCGATGGCCAACTCTGGCAAGCCCTCGGCTGTAGCCTCCTAGGACTCCTCCTGCTCTGGCAACGCCTTGTGCGATCGTGGCGCAACCAAGAAACCGTCGCCCTCATCATCGTCGGCCTGCAAACCTATAGCCTCCTGCGCGTCCTCTTTCCCCCCAGCCTGCGCAGTTCCATCCTCGCCACGATCGCCCGCTGGGCCAACCTCGAACTGGGAGCCTGGGAACTCACCGGCCTCGGCTTCTTCGCCAGCCTCCTCGGCCTGATCGCCTTCGCCCAATACCTCCAACGCCAAAACCAACCCCACCTCGCCCTCCTCACCCAAAAAATCACCCTCGCCTGGGGCATCACCCTCGCCCTCCCCGGCCTCTTCAACCCCCTCATCCGGGCCATCTACTTCACCCTCTCCGCCCTCTGCCTCGGCATTGCACTCTACCTACGATCGCGCCAAACCAGCCCCATCCCCCCCTGGAGAATCCACACCACCCACAGCATCAGCATTCTCGCGGGCCTCTCCTGGATCATCTGGGCCACCCCCAATCTAGACAGCACCGTCTGGGCCACAATCTTCCTCGCAGGCATGGTCGTCGAGTGGGCACTCTGCCTCCGCACCCAAGGCCCCTGGCAAACCAGCACCTGGTACATGGGCCTCGGCTTCGCTACGATCGGGTACGTCTTGCTGAACATTGCCCTTTGGACCGACGCCAGCAACCCCTACTGGAGCCTCAGTTGGCTAGCAGCTCCCATCATGCTCTGGCTCCTGGCCCGATCGCGCCGCTTCCCCCAACCCAGACAAGCCAGCGCCCTCAGCGTCCTCGCCCTCGTCCTAGCACCGGGACTCACCCGCTTCGCCCTCGATCCGTTCCTCCTCTGTACCGCGATCGTCACCCCCTTAATGGCCCTCAACGCCAAAATCCTCCGCAACCTCCTTCCCGTCGCCCTCACCCTCGGCGCAGCCATGACCAGCCTCAGTGCAGGCTTCTTTAAACTGAATATCGTCTGGTTTAACGACTGGCTCTTCGTGTGGTGCACAGCATTGTCGATCGGGCTGTGGCTCCTGCGGCAACTCTGTCTGCGATCGACCAGACGCGATCCCTCCACTAGCACTTCTACTAGCACTTCTACTAGTACTTCCGCCGATAATCCCACTAGCAATCCTAAAAGCACTTCTCCAAACACCATTCTCACCGTTTTCCAAACACCCCCAGGCCAACCCTTACCCGTTCTCTACGCCAGAGCCGCCAACGGTTGGGCGATCGGCATCACCGCCTTTGTCATCCTGATTTTGACCCTACTTGCAGCCTATGCCTTTACTGTGACCTACCCGCAAAGCATTCCCAACCAATTCCTCATTGCAACCGGATTAGTCCTCATCGGCATCGGACTGCGCCTGACCCAAGGCATCACCACCCTGGCTCTCCTGGGGTTGGGCTGGACGATCGAACTCGCGATCGCCTTCCTCGCCGAACTGACCCATGCGCCCCTCGAAATGCGGATTATTGGTAACCTCGCGATCGCCTGGGTCACGCAAATTGCCGGGGATGGAACCCTAGCCCTCCGCCGCGATCGCATTGCCCAACTAGCTTGGCGATCAGCCTTCCATTGGTTCCCCCTCAGCTTTGCCAGCTTTGCCCTGCTCCTTATCCACCTGCAATTCACCGAATTCACCGGACTGTGGACGATCGTGGCCACCATCCCATTCCTCAGCGTGGGTCGTCGCCAATCTTCCCTCAAAGCGCTGAGCTATCTCGGCATCATTGGCTTTTCCGTTGGAGCCTACGAATTACTGCTCTATCAAATCTCCCAAGCCCCTCCCGGCGGCCAAGTCGGAGACGCCGTCATTCTCCTCGCCGGACTCGCCACCACCCTGACGATCGGCTATCGACTCCTACTACGGCCCCTGGTCAACTACAGCCACCTCAGCAGCTCCGAAATCACCGCCCTGATGCATCTCCATTGGGGCCTCGGCACACTGTTGGCCATCCTGGCATTGCCCTTACCCCACAGCGTCACCGCAGGCTACGGCTGGGCTGGACTCATGGCCGCGCTGGCCGTCCAAGCCATCAGCCAAGGGCGACAGGTGCGAGACTGGACCTATCCCGGTGTCCTCCAAGCTTGGGCCGCGATCGGGTATCTTCTCTACCAGTGGTTGCCCGATGCCATCCTGTGGAATTGGGGTGGCGCGATCGCGACCCTCGTCGCGGCTGTGACCTATGCCATTCCCTGGCGGCGCTGGGGCTGGGACGATCGGCCATGGCAACACTGCGCCTTGAGTTTACCCACCGCAGTTCCATTGCTCACTGCGTTAACGATTAACGTGCCCAGCTTGTTAATCACCGGCGGTTTCTATGCCGGATTCGCCGCTGTCACCCAGCAAATTCGCGTGAGTTATCTCGGCTTACTCTTTGCCGTTTGGGGACTGTTTCGACTCTTCATGCAATGGCAATTCCAAGATCCGCTGTGGTACGTGTCCGTTGTGAGTTTGAGCCTGTTGTATATCGTGCAGGTAGACCCCAGCCTCCGATCGCAGGCGGACAAAGAAAAACGCCATTGGATTCGCTGTTTAGCCGTCGGCTTATTCTGTGCAACTGCCTTTTTACAATCGGAACAAAGTTGGCTAGAAGGCTTACTGACGATCGGCCTAGGGCTAGGACTGATCTTCGCCGGACTGGGCTTGCGGGTCAGAGCCTACCTCTACGTGGGAACGGTAATGTTTATGCTAAAAGTCCTGCGGCAACTTTGGCTGTTCATTAGCGACTATTCCCTCCTCCTCTGGGGCTTGGGCATTCTGGTCGGGTTGCTACTAATCTGGATTGCCGCCACCTTCGAAGCCCGTCGCAGCCAAGCGATCGCCTTTGTGCAATACTGGGTCAACGAACTCGATGCCTGGGAGTAGTCCATGATCCCCACCTTGCGTCTCTACGGTTTACTCATTTTTGGGGCAGCTATCACCACCCTATTCGCGCTACTTTGGCCGGGAAAAGGGGGCTTGGGATTGGCGTTACTGTTGCTGCTGCTATACGATGTAGCAATCCTAGCAGCCATGGTGATGGATGGTATTCGCAGTCGATCGCAGCGGGTTGAGGTAATCCGTCAGCCGATCTCCCGGCTCTCGATCGGACGGGATAATCCCATCACCCTAACGGTTTGTGCTAAAAATAGTGGCGCGATCGTGCAAATTCGCGATACCTATCCCCGTCAGCATTTCAGCGTTTCCCAGGCAACCCTAGAAGCCAGCCTCGCTCCCCAGGAAACCCTGGATCTCACCTACCAGGCCAAACCCACCTATCGCGGGTCTTACACCTGGGGCAAAATTGCTGTGCGACAACTGAGCGGCTGGAAATTGCTGTGGATGGATTGGACGGTGGCGGAATCGACCCCGGTGGAGGTCTTCCCAGATCTGATTGGGCTCCGATCTCTCTCAATTCGGCTGGCACTCCAGGCAACGGGCAACCTCCGGCAAAATCGCCGCATCGGCATGGGCACGGAATTTGCAGAACTGCGGGACTATGCCACGGGGGACGATCCCCGGCTCATCGACTGGAAAGCCACCGCACGGCGCGATCGCCCCTTGGTGCGCGTCCTAGAACCGGAGCAGGAACAAACGCTGATTATCCTGCTCGATCGGGGGCGGTTGATGACAGCCCAGGTGAATGGGTTACAACGCTTCGACTGGGGCTTAAATGCCACCCTATCCCTGGCGTTAACGGCCTTGAAACGGGGCGATCGGGTGGGCGTAGGCGTCTTCGATCGGGCCTTGCACACCTGGATTCCGCCGCAACGGGGCGATCGGCAACTCACGCAATTACTCGAACGACTCACCCCCATCCAACCGGATTTCATCGAACCCGATTATCTCGGCACTATCAACACCGTCACCCAACAACAACATCGCCGTGCCCTCGTGGTGATGATTACAGATATTGTCGATGAGATTGCATCAATGGAATTGCTCAATGCCATGGGACGGTTAGCCCCCCGATACTTACCCTTCTGCGTTGCGCTGCGGGATAGCCAAATCGATCGCCAAGCCCACGAATTTAGCAGCGAAGTCGCAGAAAACTATGCCCGTGCCGTCGCATTAGATCTGATCAACCAGCGGCAAGTGGCCTTTGCGAAGTTGAAGCAAAAAGGCGTATTAGTCTTAGACGCCCCAGCGGATCAAATAACCGATCAACTCATCGACCGCTACCTACAACTCAAGCTCCGTAATCAGCTTTAGTGCGATCGTGCTCGGTTGTCCCCGTGGCAAGAACGACACCCAATGACGACAACGTCCATCGCACAATCAAAATTAATCCTTACAATTCCTGCCGGATGGCTTGAAGATCAGAGTCAGTTCTGATATGCATGGATTACCAATTTAAGTGATTGCAGTGATTGCAGGAGTGTAGATCTCCATGAGTACCTTACGTGTCGGAGTTGCAGGCCCCGTCGGTTCCGGAAAAACCGCCCTCGTCGAAGTCCTGTGCAAACGATTGCGCGATCGCTATCAACTCGCCGTCGTCACCAACGATATCTACACCCAAGAAGACGCCCAATTCCTCGTCCGCAGCCAAGCCCTCAACGCCGATCGTATCCTCGGGGTCGAAACCGGGGGTTGTCCCCACACCGCCATCCGCGAAGACGCCTCCATGAACCTCGCCGCGATCGAAGACTTGGAACAACGCTTTCAAACCCTCGACATTATCTTTGTCGAGAGCGGTGGTGACAATTTGGCAGCAACCTTCAGCCCCGAACTGGTTGACCTGACCATTTATGTGATTGATGTCGCGGGTGGTGACAAAATTCCCCGTAAAGGTGGCCCCGGCATTACCAAATCCGATCACCTCGTTATTAATAAAATCGATCTTGCCCCCTACGTCGGCGCTAGCTTGGATGTGATGGATCGCGATGCCCGCCGGATGCGCGGTGACAAACCCTTCAGCTTTACCAACCTCAAAACCCAGGAAGGACTTGATCCCATCATTCAATTTATTACCTCCCACCTCCACCCCCAAGCCCTCTCCCCCACGATCGCGTGACCCGATCGCGGAACCCAAGCACAGAACCCGATCGCGGAACCCGATCGCCCATTGTTGCGGTCTTTCCAGAAATATTGCAGTAAGTCGCAATATTTCAATAAATGCAAAGTAAGGCTAGACAATTAACCGTACTTGCACAGGGGATACAGATCACAAACTCTCCGTGATTTAGGTTGCATTTCATACCAGAAACCTAGGGGTTTGGTGTACCTAGATACATTTTTGCAGGATATGCGGTTCTAGCATGTTGGAGATGCGACCTCGGTCAGTCATGTTCTGCATCTTGATTTCAATCCCCTTGTGAGGAGCAAGTTCAAACAATGACAAAGCAATTTGGGCGGCGTGAGTTTATCCTGTTTAGCTCCGCCACAGCAGGTAGTTTGCTGCTGAAAGCTTGTTCAGCCCCCACCACCACCACAAGCTCTACCACCTCTCCAGGAGCTTCCCCCGCAGCCAGTGGCAGTGGCAACACCATTAAAGTTGGCATCCTTCACTCCCTCAGCGGCACAATGGCCATCTCTGAAAAGAGCGTTGTAGATGCTGAACTGCTCGCGATCGAAGAAATCAACAAAGCCGGTGGTGTGCTCGGTAAGCAAATTGAACCGATCACGGAAGACGGTCAATCCACTTGGCCGACCTTTGCTGAAAAAGCCAAGAAGTTGATCGACCAAGACAAAGTGGCTACGGTCTTTGGCTGCTGGACCTCTGCCAGCCGTAAAGCCGTTCTGCCCGTATTCGAGTCCAAGAAGCACCTGTTGTGGTACCCGGTGCAATACGAAGGACAGGAATGCTCCAATAACGTGTTCTACACCGGAGCTGCCCCCAACCAACAGATCGAACCCTCCGTGGATTGGCTGCTGGAAAACAAGGGTAAAGACTTCTTCCTCGTTGGGTCTGACTACGTCTTCCCCCAAACCGCCAACACGATTATTAAGGCGCAACTGGCGGCTAAGGGTGGCAAGACCGTGGGTGAAGACTACATTCCCCTCGGCAACACCGAAGTCAAGCCTGTAATCGCCAAAATCAAAGCGGCCCTTCCCAATGGGGGCGTGATTTACAACACCCTGAACGGAGACACCAACGTTGCTTTCTTTAAGGAAATGCAAGCCGCAGGCATGGGGCCGGATAAATATCCCACCATGTCCGTCAGTATTGCGGAAGAAGAAGTACAGGCGATCGGGGTGTCCTACCTGAAGGGCCATTACGCTGCCTGGAACTACTTCCAAACCGTAGATACCCCCGCCAGCAAGAAGTTTGTGGAAGCGTTCAAAGCCAAGTACGGTGCAAACCGTGTGGTGAACGATCCCATGGAAGCGGCCTACATCATGGTCTACCTCTGGAAGCAGGCGGTGGAAAAAGCAGGCACCTTTGAAGATCTTGACAAGGTGAAGAAGGCGGCCTACGGTCAAACCTTTGATGCACCGGAAGGGAAGGTAACCCTGGAATCCAACCACCACCTATCGAAGTTTGTGCGGATTGGGGAAGTGGCGGAAGATGGTCTGTTCAAGATCGTCTTCGAAACCAAGGAAGCCGTCAAACCCGTGCCCTGGAACCAGTTCGTTGCGGAAACGAAGGGCTTCTCCTGCGACTGGTCTGATCCAGCGAAGGGTGGCAAATTCAAGGCTGCCTAATCGTCTGATGGGTTAGTCATGTGATGGATTAGTCATATGACAGGTTGAGCGATCGTAGTATTCGCTAAGCAAATGTATTGCAGGCATCTCTGCGATCGCTCAGATCCGTAAACAATAACGACTGATGCCTCTCTCCACTCAATTCCAAGCTAATTCGGAGTTGATATGGGAGGGGCATTCCAGTCTGCATCCAGTTCTTCCGTATCGAGTTCTTCCGTTTTGAGGAGGATAGGCTTTTGTTCTCTGGTTTGCTTGATGCAATTTTTGGTGGACTCAGCAATGGGTCAGTGTTGCTCCTAGCGGCACTGGGCTTAGCGATCGTCTTTGGCTTGATGGGTGTGATTAACATGGCCCACGGCGAATTGATGATGCTGGGAGCCTACACAACTGTGGTGGTTCAAAATGCATTGAAAGGAACCCCCCTATTCGATTTCTACATCTTTCCAGCCATCCTTGCTGCATTCATTGTTACCGCTTTGTTTGGATTGGTCTTGGAACGGGGTGTCGTGCGCTTTCTCTACGGACGACCGTTGGAGACCTTGCTCGCCACCTGGGGGGTCAGCTTGATTTTGCAGCAGTTTGTCCGCAGTGTCAGTTGGCAGTTTGTCATTGGCATTGGTGTCTTCTGCGCCGTTTTCTTTGGCATCCAACTGCTGTTTAGCAAAACTCCCCTCAGCGATCGGATGCTGCAAAATCGCCTGCTGTCGATCGGGGCCTTGGGGCTGGATGCCTTGCTATCTGCCGCCGCTGCGTTTGTGGTGACCCAACTGACGGGCGTCCTTGGGCTTCAGATCCTGCTCGCGATCGGCGTCTTGGTTTTGTTGGGCTATCGCAGCTGGAAAAGTTTGCCGCAACGGAACGAAGATTGGATCGGTGAACGCTTAAGTCGCATTGCCTTCATTGCCGCAGCGGCCTTGGCGTGGAATATTAGTGATTACTGGGGCAAAGTCCAGACCACCTGGGTTCGTCCTTGGTTTGGCAACCAGGGGCAAAACGTGACGGCTCCCACTTGGTTGCGGGGGCGTTGGGATATCCAAATCGGCGATATCCAATCGGGCTTACCCTACCGCGATGCCTTCATCATTGTCCTGTCCCTGGCAGCCTTAACAGCGGTTTATTTATTTCTCAATAAAACCGATTGGGGTTTACGCATTCGATCGGTGACGCAAAATCGGGGCATGAGTGCTTGCTTGGGGATTCCAACCGAGCGGGTGGATGCACTGACCTTTGCCTTGGGATCGGGCTTGGCGGGGATCGCCGGGTGTGCCGTCAGTTTGCTGGGTTCCGTCAGCGCGAACACTGGACAAACCTACATTGTGGATACCTTCATGGTGGTTGTGGTTGGTGGTGTTGGTAAGTTGGTTGGCAGTATTGTGGCGGCACTGGTGCTCGGGGTGTCTAACTACATCATTGGTTCCGGGAGTCTGGTCACGTTGTTTAAACCGATCGCGCCCGTTTCAGGATTCTTTGAGTTTTTCTCAACCATCAGTATGGCGAAAGTATTGGTCTTTGCCTTAATTATTGTCTTTCTGCAAATTCGTCCGGCGGGGCTCTTTCCCCAGAAAGGCCGAACGGTTGATGCTTAGACTGGATACCCAGACTGGATGCCAGACTGGATGCCAGACTGGATGCTTAGACTTCTATTGATGACTTCTTGGATGTAGCCGTGCAAACCATCGTTGAAAAATCACCGAAAACACCTCCTCCTGGCAAGTCTCGATCGCGGCTTTGGGTGGAAGCAGCCATTGTGGCAGGACTTGCGATCGCTGTTTTGGTTTTGATTCCAGGCATTTTAAACATTACGGGTCAGTCCTTCCGGGTGGGATTGCTGGGGCGCTTCATGGCCTTGGCGATCGCGGCACTGGGCATTGACCTGATCTGGGGCTATACCGGCATTCTCAGCTTGGGCCATGGGTTATTTTTTGCCCTAGGGGGCTATGCCCTGGCGATGTATTTGCAGTTGCAAATTCCAGCAGGCCAGTTGCCGGAGTTCATCACGCTCTACGGGGGGACGGAATTACCCCTGTTATGGAAACCGTTTTATTCGTTGCCGTTTACCCTGTTTGCGGTGATGGTGATTCCCGCCTTGTTAGCCGCTGTGTTGGGCTACTTGGTCTTCCGTAACCGGATTCGGGGGGTCTATTTCTCCATCCTGACCCAGGCGGCACTGATTGTTTTCTTCAATTTCTTTAACGGTCAGCAGAAACTGATCAACGGGACTAACGGATTAAAAACGGATACCGCCACGCTTTTTGGCCAAGTGGTCAGTTCCGCTCCGGTGCAAGGGACGTTCTATTTTCTAACCGTCGTCTTTTTAGTCGCTGCCTATGCCCTCTGCCGCTGGCTCACCAGTGGTCGCTTTGGCAAATTGCTCGTGGCGATTCGGGATGATGAGCCTCGGGTGCGCTTTTCGGGCTATAACCCCACGGCCTTTAAGGTCTTGGTCTTTGCGGTATCGGCAGCGTTGGCCGGAATTTCCGGGGCGTTGTATACCGTGCAGTCGGGGATCATTACGCCCAATGCCATGGACATTGGTTTTTCGATCGAAATGGTGATTTGGGTCGCCGTGGGCGGTCGGGCAACCTTAGCGGGCGCAATCCTGGGGACGTTGGTCGTCAACTTTGCCAAGAGCTTGCTCAGTGAACAATTTTCGGCAGTGTGGCAGTTTTTCCAAGGGGCGTTGTTCCTCTTAGTCGTGACGGCTCTGCCCGATGGCATTGTGGGCTGGCTGGTGACCCAAGGGCGCGACGGGTTGCGATCGCTGTTGGGCCGCACGGAAATCATGACCTATCCCAGTTTAGAAACCGATCCGGAAGTGCAATATGAGCGGGAAACTCTTGGAAATCGAAAATCTGACGGTTAGTTTTGATGGCTTCAAAGCCTTGAAAAACCTCAACTTCAGCATGGATGCTGGGGAATTGCGCGTGGTGATCGGGCCGAATGGGGCGGGTAAAACGACCTTTTTGGATGTGATCACGGGCAAGGTGCAACCGACCACGGGCAATGTCCGGTTTAAAGGTCGCGATCTGCGCAAAATGCCGGAATTCGCGATCGCCCAGTTTGGCGTGGGCCGCAAGTTCCAAACCCCACGGGTTTATCTCAACCTGTCCGTGCGGGACAACATGGAACTGGCCTACAACAAGCAAAAAAGCCTCTGGAAAACGCTGTTGGGTAAACCGAAGGTGGGCGATAAGGATGCGATCGCGCAACTGTTGGTAACCGTGGGGTTGCTGGCCAAGGCGAAGAGCCCAGCGGCATTGTTATCCCACGGAGAAAAGCAACGGTTGGAAATTGGCATGTTGGTGGCGCAGTCCCCTGACTTGTTGCTGGTGGATGAGCCGGTTGCAGGGCTGACCGATGAGGAAACGGAAAAGGTCGGTGATCTGCTTTTGGCTCTCTCCGCCCACCATTCCATTTTGGTCATTGAACATGACATGGAATTTGTCCGCCAGATTGCCCGCAAAATCACGGTGCTCCATGAGGGGACGGTGCTTTGTGAGGGGACGATGGATGAGGTGCAGTCCGATCCTCGGGTGATTGAGGTCTACCTGGGGAACCAAGAGGAAGACGAGGACTAGAAAGCCCCAGGACGGGTCAGGTCAAGCGCATTCGATCGCAAAGGAATGCGATCGCACAAGGTTCGATTGCAAGAGGAAACAATCACCATGCAAGCAGAGAGTCAGGTTTTAAGGAATGTGGGTCAGGCGGGGATCCCGCCCACGCTCCAGGTGTCCAATCTGAATGTTTACTATGGCGAAAGTCACATTCTGCGCAATGTGGATATGCGGGTGCAACCGGGCCAAATGGTCTGTCTGATTGGCCGCAATGGGGTGGGCAAAACGACGCTGTTAAAAACGGTGATGGGGGTGCTGAAGGCCCGCAGTGGTTCCGTTCAGTTTAATGGACAGGCCATTGGGCAAGCCTCGCCCGATCGCCGTGCCAGGATGGGCATTGGCTATGTGCCCCAGGGTCGGGAAATTATTCCGAAGTTGACGGTGAAGGAAAATTTGCTGATTGGCTTGGAGGCGTTGGGCGGTCGCTATCCCCGATCGAAGGACATTCCCGATGACATTTTTGAGCTATTTCCTGTGCTGAAGAAGATGTTGGGGCGCATGGGCGGGGACTTGAGTGGGGGCCAACAGCAGCAGTTGGCGATCGCGCGGGCGCTGATGGGTAGGCCGCAACTCCTGGTGCTGGATGAACCGACGGAGGGGATCCAACCCTCGATTATTCTGGATATTGAGGATGCGGTGCGTCGGGTTGTGGAAACGCGGGGGATTTCGGTGCTGTTAGTGGAGCAGCATTTGCACTTTGTCCGTAAGGCGGATTGGTACTACGCCATGCAGAAGGGGGGCATTGTGGCGTCTGGGCCGACCAGTGAACTGAGCAAGGCTGTGATTCAGCAGTTCCTAGCCGTCTAATGGGCCAGGACAGGACTGCTTCGCCCCAGGGGCTACCCTTTTGTATGGGGGGATGGGTTCTTGGGGTGAGCTGTGCTTGGGGTGGCCTGTGCTTGGGGGAAAATATGCTAGCTATCATAAAAAGCAATGGAAGATTTTCCGTACTGCATAACTCACTGGTTGTAGGTAGTAGATGTAGATCGAAGTTTAGATTCAACCTTTATGAAACGTCTCCCTACCCAGTTGTTGGCGCTGCTGTCCTTTGCAGTCATGGCGATTACCGTCAGTGAAGCGGCTTTTGCCCAGTCTAATCGGCCCACTCGCAAGCCGCCCACTCGCCCACCCGTTTCCGTCGATCGCCCGTTTTGTTACATTGAAATTCCGGGGCAGGGGATTCGGAGCCTCGATCGGGAGTGCAAGGTGGAGACTGGGTCGTTAAAGCTGATTGATCTGTCGATCGATCGAAATCAGGATGGCGTTTCGGATGAGCTATTGGCGGAGATGCGCAAGTTTGATCAAGATATGCGGAATGTGAAGTCTCCTGAAGATTTTGAGAGAACGATGCAACGGTTCGAAAGTCGCTTGCCCTATTCCAGCCAAGTGCGGCAGTTACAAGCCCAGCAACGCCAGCTTCAGCAGTATCTTGGAACGGTTCGTAGCGAAACACAAATGCAGTTGGTGTATCGTCAGTTGGAATCGATTCAACAACGCATTTATCAAGATCCGAGTTATACCCGAGTGCAACAGGCAATGAATAAGGTTTATTCTGTAATCCATAAAAGACGTTAATGGATTCAGCAATGGGAATTTATTCGAAGCGCATACACGGGTTTTAGCGATCGGGTTTTAGCGATCGGGTTTTAGGGACAGATAAACTTGGGAGACTGGAAGGCGATCGGGTACGGGTATCATTTGACACCCGATCGATTTTTGTAAATACGGATTGACAGGGGTCTGCTTTCTTCGTAATCTAGCTTTTCATAGCGGTTCCGTGGACATCCTTCTTTCAGTTTGGCTTACGATTGACGGTACGGTATGAAGCACGGGGCCGCTGGGATCCTGAAAATTTAGGGCACTACCCTTTGTTGTGGGAGCAACTCCGGGTAGCTATTCCCCCTCGCTGCGTGAACAGCAAGGAGGCTTGTTGAGAATTTTAACATTCGATCGAGCCACTCTTGTTTGTGATGTCAAACGGGGTGGCTCTAAATTTTTGGGCTTCTTTAGATGCCCTCATCCCCGGTTATTCTCCCGCAGGAGCAGGGAGAATGTGATCGGCTTCCCTCTACCTCTGGGAGGGGGTTAGGGTGAGGGCAAAGACTCACTACAAGGAGAAGCTCAGTTATGGCAAAAGGTTCTAGCGATCGGAGCGATCGTGAAGTTCAACCTGAGAAACAACGCTTGCAGATCCACTTAATTGGTCACAAGGAGTTCGTGCAGGATACGATTAATCAATTCCATGCCCATCGGATCGCCGATCGGATTCATTGGAGTCAACCGATGAAGATTGTGCATTCCGACGGGCAATACATCAGCATATTGAGTCGCGAACGGCTGCGATAACGGTTGCAGCATCAGTGTCCCGCAGGCTCATTAATGATCTAATGGACTGCGGACACCTCGGTCATCTCTCCGTCATTGATCTAAGGTACTTGAGTCAGAAGGTTTCCTAGATGCGATCAAACAGCCTGGGAAAATCAGGCATACATGACGCTAATCAGGAATGAAGTTGACTGGGTAGCACTACCTCTGAATCATAAGGGTGCCCAAAAGTTAGCTGTTAGAAACAGTAAACAGCCGGACAATATACCCGAACCGGAGTTATCTGTCTCGATCTAGGATAATAACATTACCCAGATTGGGGCGAATTAAATTGGATAACAGCTTATTTAGGTAGTTATCCGCTTAGAGCCATATATACTCATACTAGAAGTCCTTGGTAGGGACACAGCCAAAAGCTTGTCCGTCAATGTTTAAATTGAGTAAGCGTGTGATTAGTGAAGATGAATCTTTAAGGTTAGCAATGAAGTGATTGAGCGAGTCCTACTGAAATTATCTGGCACTGCAAAAAAGATACTGACAACGTTAGTGCTACATGGATGTTGGGAATCATAATTGCAGAAAACTTCTGCTATCTAGCAATTATCTGCAAGGCAACTATGGCTAAAAAGACTTATCAAGACAAAGATCGTGATTTGGAAGCTTTATTGAGAGACATTGAAGTCTGGTTCACTGGACAAGGCTATCAGACACAGACAAACAAAACAGACGGAACGTGGTTATTACAAGCTGCAAAAAATGAGACGTGGCGTAAAGCAGTTGGCGCATCCAGAGCATTCAACGTTCTGATTCAAGGGCAACCAAAAGATTTCTCAGTGGAACTCAGCACTGGTGAATGGGCATCGAATCTAACTGCTGGTGGTGTTGCGGCTGTACTGACGGGCGGAGCTACCTTGCTTGTTAGCGGGATTGCGGCAGGCTGGTCCAAGAAGATCGAAATCGATTTGTGGAATTTCATTGACCAGAAGGTCATGTTTGGCGAGAAATCTAAGTCTGTCCAGGAGCTAGCTGTTCTGAAAGCTCAAAGTTCTGCAGAAGAGAAACTCAAGCAGCTTAGTGATGCGTACAGCCAAGGTTTCATCGATGAAATTGCGTATAACGCAAAGAAATTAGAGCTCGAAGGTCAAATGCGGTCTACTCAGCAGGACGCTAAGACTGAGGAAAAATTGATGAAACTCAAAAGCTTGCTTGATGCAGGGATTCTGAGTCAAGGAGAATTTGAGATGAAGAAGTCTGAATTGATGCGAGAGTCTTCTAGTTCAGAATTGAACGCTCAAGTTTCCAAGCTCAATGCTGCCTTTGCTGCAGGAATTCTTACACAGGAGGAATATGAGAGCAAGAAGTCAGCAATTGAGAAAGAAGCCGAACTTACTAGCAGGATCAAACAGCTTGAGAATGCTAGAGATGCTGGTATTATTACCCGTGAGGAGTTTGATAAGAAGAAGCTAGCATTGTTAGTCTAGATGCCAAGGCTAAAATAAGTGTATTTGCGCTTACTCGTTTACTAACAAGTAAGCGCAATTGGATTAAATCCCTTAAAAGAGAATAACTCTGGGTTGTAGAACGCCCACATCTTAGAGGATGTGTTAGACAGAGTAAAACTAAAGAGGAAGCCCTTTCAAACATTAAGGAGGCTATCACAAGTATATTGCCACCTTAAAAGATTGTGCAGTCTCACGACCCTTCTACCGTAAAGGAAGCAATCAGTTGCCCATTCCGATAACCCGCAATTCTATTGATTCGTCCCTTGCGTCGCCCTGATTTGAGCCACTAAACCCGTTACCCAATTAGCCCATAGCCAGCAATACCATACTAGTTTCGCTTATCCATGGATAAGCGTACCATGGTCAAGCAGAGAGCATCTACTAACGTCTTTCCCAATCTACGTCCTAATTTTGCTAGCTTCAGCTTGAATTAATCAAACACTTCACAGACTTGATTTGATAGACTTGAGGCATCAATTAGGCTAAGTTGACCTATGACTATTGCAATTGATCCAGCAATTCAACAGAAGCCACTTAGCTTTGAAGAGTTTCTTGCTCGCTATGGCAGTGATAACCACTACGAGCTGATCGATGGCGAGGTATTTGATTTGGAACCCACAGGACTGCACAAAGAAGTTGCAGCCTTCATCACAACGAAGATCTGAGTCCAAATCGACAATGCAGGTCTACCTGGGTTCGTCCTTCAGCGGGGACTCTTGCGCCCCCATAAATAGGTAGCGCCGCTGACACAGCCCCTCACAATAACCCATCCCCTTCCGGCATCATCATTGCCCACTGGATTTTACAGAATCCTCTTTACTCGCTGGACTAGGACGCCGAAAACTCGCAATCAACAAACAAACAATCCCAATATTGATCATCATATCCGCCACATTAAACACCGGAAAATGAATCAACCGAAAATCTAAAAAATCCACCACATGACCATCAAACGCAAAGCGATCGATGCCATTCCCGATCGCACCACTAAACACCAAACTATAACCCGCCTGCTCCCAACGACTTAACCTCGGGCCAAAAAACGCCAACCCCATCAACCCTAAACTCACCGCCAGCGACAAAAACGGCAACCACCACGCCCCCCTAAAACTACTCCAAGCCGCCCCATCATTCCACACATGGGTCAAGTGAAACACCCCCGGAACGATCTCAATACTATGGCAAAACTCCAACGGCCAACCCTTTGGACATAACGGTAAATGATCCAATATCCACAACTTCGTCAGCCGATCGAGAATCAGACTGGAAATCGCTAGTAGCCAAAAGAACGGATTGCGCATAGGGACAGCCCATCAAAGGTTAGTAAAACACAGAACGGATTAGTAAAAGCACAGGTTAATAAAAGCACAGAGATTAGTAAAACATGGCACGACGAACCGCATAAGCCGCCAGAGCGATCGCGCAAACCACCGCCAACTGCCCCGGCAACAAATTCACCGAATAGGTCACGATTGCCTGCACGAACGGAACCTTACTCGCATCAGCCAACTTCAGACCATACACCGCACTGAGGTATAGCATCCCAGTTGCATGAATCGTTGCCAACCCACTCAAGCAACACACCGCCAACCATTCCAAACGTGGTGCCGCCCGAAACGCGAGATAGCCACAGAGCCAAGCCCCCGGCAGAAACCCCAACAGATATCCAAAGGTGGGTTCTCGCAGGTAACCAATGCCACCCCCATTCATAAAAAAGGGAAATCCCGCCAAGCCCAACCCCAGATAGGCAATTTGAGAAATCACCGCCGCATTCTTACCCCCCAAACAGCCCACCAGCAAAACAGCGCCAATCTGGTAATTCACACCCAAGAAATGCGCCGGAATGCCCTGCAAGCTCCAAGTCCAAGGCAAGCCCACGATCGAAGCCTTCAAAAAGTTACCCCCGATCGTCAGGAGCAACCCAATCAATGCCCATAGTAGTTCAGTCAACGTCACCACGAACCGTCACCACGCTTGTTCGTCCTAGGCTTACCCAAGCCCTCGGCAGGCCGGTAAAGCATTCTGTGCCCGTCCAAGCATTCTTCGCCTGTCAAAGCATTCTGTGAATTGTATCAGGCTAAGGCGGGCATCCGGTGCCCCAGGGGACAGAGTCCCCCCGCTCCCATAGCGGCTATTCCGTGGGCAAACTAGATCGCAAAATAGCCCTCGGAAATTCCTCTCGAGGTGACCCTGTCGCAGGCAATGTCGGGGACGCAGATCTGTATCATTAATTAGATTCATTTGGTACATCCTTTAGCGTCTTTACCTTGAAACCTATGGTTGCTGCTGCATCGTCCAAAACCCTCGATCGGATCCGTCAAATCTATTCCCAACCCTTGCCCGATTTGATGTTCGAGGCCCAGCAGGTCCATCGATCGCACCACGATCCACGGGCGATGCAACTCTGCACCTTAGGCAATATCAAAAGCGGAGCTTGCCCAGAAGATTGCGGCTACTGCTCCCAAAGCGTGCACAACAACTCCGGCCTCAAACCCGAACCACTGATGCACACGGACACCGTCTTGGCAGAGGCCCAGGCCGCTAAAGCCGCCGGAGCCACCCGGTTCTGCATGGGGGCAGCATGGCGGGAAGTGCGAGATGGAGCCCAGTTCGATCGCGTCCTCGACATGGTGCGACAGGTGGCAGCCCTGGATATGGAAGTCTGCTGCACCTTGGGCATGCTGCAACCCCACCAAGCCCAGCAACTCAAGGAAGCGGGCTTAACCGCCTATAACCACAACCTGGACACCTCCCCCAACTACTACGAAAAAATCATTACCACCCGCACCTACCAGGATCGACTCAATACGATTAAAGCGGTCAGTGATGCCGGAATTTCCGTCTGTTGCGGAGGCATTGTCGGCATGGGTGAGTCGGAAACCGATCGCTTGGAATTCCTGGAAGCCTTAACCACCTTGGATCCCACACCGGAGTCCATTCCCATCAACAGCCTGATTCCGATCGCAGGCACCCCCCTGGAAAACGCGCCCCCCGTCGATCCCATTGACCTGGTACGGATGATCGCCACCACGCGCATCCTCTTCCCCAAGGCGATCGTGCGCTTGACCGCAGGCCGTTCCCAGATGAGCGATGAACTACAAGCCCTCTGTTTCCTCGCCGGAGCCAATTCGATCTTCACCGGCCCCGTGTTGCTAACGGCCCCCAATCCTTCCCGCAACCACGACGCTGACCTGCTCGATCGCCTCGGCATGGTGCCTAGAACCCTTTAGATCGCTGTAAATTTAACTGGTCTGCCGATCGTTACGCTCCCGTCACCTGTTCAGCAATCCACTGGAGATAGGGTAGGGAGCCTGCCACGATCGGCAGCGCAATCACTTCCGGCACCTCATAGGGGTGGAGCGATCGCACCATCGCGTCAATCTCACCAAACCGCGCCAGTTCCGTTTTAATCAGCAGTTGCAACTCGCCCTCCTGCTGCACTTCGCCCTGCCAGGTGTAAATCGACGTGACGGGAAACAGACTGACACAGGCCGCCAGTTTCGCTTCTAGCAAGGCATGGGCGATCGTCTCGGCGATCGTTCCATTGGGTACCGTCACCAGAACGGTGCAGTATTGACTCGTCTCAGCCATCGTTCTCTTTCTATACTGAAGCAACTAGTGAATCAACGCTGGTCATCCAAGCTAGTCATCCACGCTGGTCATCCCAAAAATGATTAGCCGATCGAACAGCTTCATATTGCTACCCTTAAACCGAGACTCCTGGCAAGTTCCTATGCTACTTCGATCGATTTTTTTAGCAGTCCTGTGGATCGGTTTCGTTGGGTATGCCTTCCTGCTGGCTCCCCCCGATCGACCGGACACCCTCGACCTCATTCTTCGCCTTTCCACCGGAAAATTTGACGGCATTAATCCGTTGATCGTCAACTTGTTCAACATCATGGGCGTGTTGCCCTTAGCCTACGGCTGCCTGCTCTACAGCGATGGACGCGGCCAAAAACTCCCCGCCTGGGCCTTTTCCGCAGGATCCTTTGCAGTGGGAGCCTTTGCCCTGCTGCCCTACCTGATTTGGCGCAAGGATAACCCGCAATTTGTAGGGCCGAAAAACTGGGTGATTAAACTGTGGGATTCCCGCTGGCTGGCGATCGTCATTGCTCTCGCAGCGGTCACCATGATTTATCTAGGCTTCAGCAAAGGCGATTGGGCGGATTTTGTCCAGCAGTGGCGCACCAGCCGGTTTATCCATGTCATGAGCTTAGATTTCTGTCTCCTCTCGCTGCTCTTTCCCACACTGCTGGGGGACGACCTGGCACGGCGCGGCATCAGCGATCGCCGGATTTTCTGGATCGTCTCCTGCCTTCCCCTCTTCGGCACCTTGGGCTATCTGCTGTGGCGACCCCCCCTGCCGGACAATTCAGCTCCCCCCGCTAGCACTCCAGCCTAGGCGGCAGCGACGATAGCAACGACGATAGCAACGACCATGGCAACCGTACATCTTTGGCAAGCAGGACTCGACTGCGATCGCCGCCAACTGGCCCACTATGCCCAACGCCTGTCACCGGATGAGCAGCAAAGGGCCGATCGCTTCGTCAAACCCCGACACCGCGATCGCTTCATCACAGGGCGGGGCATCCTGCGGGGGCTGCTGGGGCAATGTCTGGGAATTGCGCCAGAGCGCTTGCAATTTTCCTACGGGGCCCACGGCAAGCCTGACCTAGCCTATCCCGCCAATTCTGGCTGGCAGTTCAATCTGGCCCATTCCGAGGATCAATCCCTGATTGCCCTCACCCAGGGGGCCGCGATCGGCGTTGACCTGGAAAAAATCCGTCCCATGCCGCAGTTAGAGCAACTCACGGCCCGCTTCTACGCCCCCGATGAACATGCCCAGATCCTGGCAGCCCCGATCGCCGATCGGGAAATGCTGTTTTTCCGCTATTGGACGTGCAAAGAAGCCTTTCTCAAGGCAACTGGGGAAGGCTTGGGCAAACTCCAGCACCTACAACTCGCCCTCGGTCGATCGGCCCAGGAGGAACCTGTCCGCATCATCACCCTCCCGGAAAGTCCTCCCACTGCATGGCAATTGCGGGAACTGCCGCTGACCAACGGGTTTGTCGGCGCGATCGCCGTGGCCCATGCTGAAGTGGCGATCTCCTTCACCTCTTTCCAAACCGGGGAGTTCCTATGCTAGTATTGTTAACTGCTGTCTAAAACTTAAAGCAAGGAAACGCAATAATCCCATGGCTTTGCTGCAAACTCGTAAGCAAGAAATCATTTCTGATTACCAAACCCACGAAACCGATACCGGATCCGCTGAGGTGCAAGTTGCCATCTTGACGGAGCGCATTAACAAACTGAGTGCGCACCTCAAGACCAACAAAAAAGATCATGCTTCCCGCATGGGGCTGTTGCGCATGATCGGCACCCGTAAGCGTTTGCTGGCCTATATCCAAGGCAAGAGCAATACCCACTACCGTGAACTGATTACTCGTCTGGGTATTCGCGGTTAAGAACCCTATTGGCAGAGTGCTCCCTATGTCGGCTGAACCGCAAAAGTCTAAGCAAGAATCCGCTTCTGAACGCCTTCCCTTTGAACCAGGTGCCTCGAAAAAAAAGGTAGCAAAGCCATCGGAGGCTCGGGCAAGTTCTGAGAACCAGAGTCAACCTGAAAAAGCCGAGCGATCGGCGAGCGCTAAGCCGGGTGGCATGGGGGTTCCTGAAGTTGTCAGTCAACGCATGGCTCGTCGGATGGCTTTCTTCAGCGGAGTTCCTACCTTTTTAGGCATGGCAACCTTTGTGGGCAGTTACCTACTGGTAATTCAACTCCACTACAAAATTCCGAATACAGCAGTTCTGCTCGTAAGTTTAGGGTTCTTTGGCCTCGGAGTTTTGGGCTTATCCTACGGTCTATTCTCTGCATCTTGGGATGAGGCTCGGGTGGGTTCTCTTCTCGGCATTGATGAATTTGGCACCAACACGGGTCGCCTGATTCAAGCCTGGAAGGAAGCCCGCGCCCAACAGTCAAAATCCCCGTCTTCTAAAGACCGATAATTTTTTGCACTCAGCATTCCACCCACTTGATACCGACTTGTGGGCTGGGCACAATCCAAAAGAGGTGTAGATCCTAGGATAATGACTAGGTCTGCGCCTCTAATTTTTTATGCAGAATTTCCCATTCTCGTTACGGCTAGCAGAAGACGCGGATTTACCCACGATCGCCCGTCTAAGCCGCTTTGCCTTTGTGCCCACCCAGTCCGACCAGCAGGTGCAAGAGGGTTGGTTCAGTCAAGGGGTGCAGTTGCCCGATCGACGGCGCTGGGTCGTCACGGAGGCCCAAACCGATCGCGTCGTCGCCACCTATGCGGAACTGGAATTGCAAATTGCCTGTTTAGGCAGCGTGATTCCTGCGATCGGACTAGGCGGAGTAGCCGTTGCGCCGGAATGCCGAGGCCAGTCGATCGCCCACTGGATGCTGACCCAGGCCATCCACCAAGCCCAGGCGCAACAAGTCCCCTTACTCATGCTCTATCCCTTCCAGCATGGCTTCTATCGCAGTTTGGGCTGGGGCTGGGTTGGGCAGGTTTATCAATATCCGATCGCGCCGCAGCACTTACCTAAATACCCACGATCGGGAACTGTCCAGCCCATTACCCCTAGGGAACGCCCTGCCGTCCAAGCCCTCTATCAACAGGTCGCACTGCAAAATAACGGTTGGCTGCTGCGATCCGATCTGCAGTGGGAGGCATGGTTTCAACCGCTTCCAGGCCAGGATTTCTGGGGCTATTGGGAGGGTGAGACACTCTTGGGGTATGTCCTGCTGGGGGTGGAACAACAGGCCATCTATGGCACAAAAGCGATCGCCGTCGTGCGGGAGTGGGTAGCAGTTAACCCAGCAGGGTATCGGGGTATTTTGGCCTTTCTGAGAAGTTTGCGCGATCAGTTTTCCCTCCTGATTTGGCATACCCACAGTGCGGATCCCTTTCCCCATTTACTGCAACAGCAGGATCGCGTCCTCCCCCAAGGGCACGATCGCACCTTGCTCCGGTTCAGCCATCGCCTAGGAGAAATCGGCAGTAGCTTCATGTGGCGTTTAGTAGACTGCCAAGCTGCGCTAACGTCCCGTCCAGTGCAACCCACCGCCCCGTTTAGTTTGGCCTTGCAAGTTCAGGACGCGATTTTAGGGAATTCTCAGTGGTGGGTTGACTGTGCCGATGGCCGCATGACTTGTACCCCGTTACGATCGCGGGCCGCCGCCCCGGCCATCCTCACCCTATCGATCGAACATCTCAGCGTTCTGTTTGCTGGAACCCGTACCGTTGAGGATCTGCTGTGGACCGAGGAAGTTCAATGGCAGGGCGATCGCACAATCCTCACTCACCTGACCCAAGCGTGGCAAGGTCCACCCCCCTTTTGTTGGGATTTTTTCTAGAAATCACCTGGGTTGGGACTGGTCTAGAAATCGACGCTAGGACAGATCCCGCTCTTCCTGTTGCCGCTTCAATTCCTTGAGACGGGTTAACTGATCTTCCACGGATTGGATTAACCGATCTAAATCCAGGCCATTGGTTTTGCCATCGGTGGAAGCGAGGTTAATCCGAGCACGATTGTGTAGCTCAGTAATTTTGTGTTGCAGTTCCTTGGCAATTGTCAACGTATCCCGGCTGAGATTCGTTAACTGTTGCTGCTGGTAGAACTTTAAGGCTGCACCGCGCAACACTTGCAGAGTTGCCTCTTCTCCCGTCGGTTTGGGAATGATGCGCAACCGTAGCAAAATGCGATTACGTTCATACAACCGTTCAATCTCGACCTGTAGAGGTTGATCGATCGGTTTCAACGGCAGACGCATCAAACGCTTGAGTTGAAACAATAGGCCATCAAATAATTCTTTGCTCAGGTTGTCTAGCATGGATTGGACAACGCCATTTTCACTCCAGAGAACGCGGCCTCCCGGAGTTTGACGCTCAAAATATAGCCGTCCAATGCCATTGTCTACAATGCGGCCCAACAGTTCCTGGATCAGTTGCTGGG
The DNA here is from genome assembly GCF_014697025.1 of Alkalinema sp. FACHB-956. NCBI lineage: Bacteria > Bacillati > Cyanobacteriota > Cyanophyceae > Leptolyngbyales > Leptolyngbyaceae > Alkalinema > Alkalinema sp. FACHB-956. Next base: position 24,077 of record NZ_JACJRC010000005.1, read on the forward strand.
GCGGCAGATGGCTGAGAATTTCTGGGGAACTGTCGAGGTATTGGGGAGAAATCTTGAGGGACGGTAGTGCGTTCTCTGGCCAAGGAAACGGCGGGACAGCCATGGCTTCCGAGACCCGATCGGGAAGTCTTAAATCCTGCCGAGGTTGGTCTCGATCGCCCTCTGGTTGGGCTAGCAATGCCTCATTAGAGAGTAATGACTCTTGGGATAGCTGAACCGCAGAAACGTCGCCGTTTTCTGGCCGGGGGAATGCCGTTGAATCCAATGCATCCAAGGCCGCTGGGTCGATCGTGCTGAACGGATTCACAGGAGACCCATTCGTGCGGGCCGCATTTGAGTCCAGCGGAGGGAAGGCAGGGTTGGAAAGCGGTTGAATTTCGGTGTGGGTGGCCCCCGATGCAGCGGACAAGTCCTCTTGAAGGCAGGTTTTGCCCTCTTGGGTGGTGGTATTCCGATGGAGCGATGGAATATTCCAGTCCGTTAATAGATCCGGACTTTCCAACACCAAAGTTTCCTTCAGCGATGCTGGATTAGCGGAGGCAGGCCGAGGGGCAGGGGCTTGGGAGCCCGCGTCTAAGCGGTTGAGGCTTGCTGGATCTAAATGTGCTGGCTTTTTGGCCCGGTTTTCCACCAAGTTTAAATAGGCAGACAGAACCTTATGGTGGGTTTCTGAGGTAATGGTTTGGGGGATCAGCGAATAATTGAGAAAAGCCAAAATGCGACGAACATAGTCCAACGCAGCAGCATCCTGTAGATTGACCATGCCCAGCCGCAACTTGCTCCCCTGAATCGAAAGGGGGAGGATTTGGTGGTACAAGCACGCTTCGAAGGGAAGAACTTTCCCAATCAACGTGAAAATGCTATCTAAATCAGTCTCTTGGTTCACCACGGCGGATGCATTGGGAGGGTTAGGGTGGTGGGGCGCTACTGCCGACGCAGAGCTTAATAACGGGTCAGCCTTAGGATCGATCGATCCATTAGACTGCAAAGAAGACTCAGAAGATGAAAAACTGAGTGGAGATGCTATAAACATAGTTCAACCAGAAACCCACTAGGTAGACCTAGTACCCTAGACGAAGGGATTGGTTGAGACTCCGGAAAAAAAAGATCTTTGTCCCCTATTCTATGCGGTTTGAGAAGGGGGATTCGAAAGATAAGCATTGCGGCTTAGTCGAACGCTGCATCTAACACTGAGCCAAACTAAGTTCTGTCAAACCCAGTTCCAGGGTCTTTCTATAGTAGAAGCACACAAGTAGAAGCACACAGGAGCACACCCTCTCTCAGGGAAGAACCTTTTGCAAATCGCCGTCACGATCGCCCAGACTTAGGGGCTAGCGAGTCAAATTCCAACGGTTCTACGACGAGTTGTCTAAATTAGCAATTTTGCCGAAGCGCCTTTTCTCTTGAGTTGACTAGACTGGAGAATAAGCTCTAAATAATAAAAAACCGACAGTCCTCTTAAGAAACCTGTCGGCCAGTCGTGTGTTCCCTGTTGATGACTCGGCTAAAGTTGAGTCCTCTTTATTATGTCTACATCAACCTATTACGCAAGAGATCGAGATCAGTGAAGTGCTGTGATCATGATCACATATAGTGGGTCGCCTTTCAGACTAGAAATGCGGCCAATCAATATTGAATAGTTACAACCGAAATTATACGGGTTCTTCCTACATTTTAGCCCGACATACTCAGTAATTCTACTGTGTTTTTTGAAAATGTAAATCTTTGAATCAGAAGAAATGATCTGAAATTGCGGCGAAGCTGCAAAACGATAAAGTCAAACCCCGTGAAAGTCAAACCCCGTGCTAGTTAGAGGGGGGAACTGAACAAAACGCTTCTACGCAACGAACAAATAATTCTACGCCCAGGGCAAGTGCCGTTTCGTCAAAGTCGAAGCGGGGATGGTGATGGGGATAGTTGAGCCCTTGGGCTGAATTGGCTGAACCCAGAAAGAAGTAGCACCCTGGAACTTCATTTAAAAAGTAAGACATATCTTCTCCCCCCATGGTTTGACAGTTGGGAACAACCCCTAAGGGGGATTCCACAACGGTTTCTGCGATCGAACTCACAAGGGCGGCCATGGTGGCATCGTTGATCACCGGTGGATAGAGCTTGTGGTAATTCAACTCATAGGTTGCGCCATGGCTTTGGCAAATCCCAGCAATCACCTGTTCCACCCGTTGCTCAAAGAAGGAGGCATAGTCTGGATTGAAGTAACGCACTGTCCCACTGAGCCGAGCGGTATCAGCAATGACGTTACAAGCCGTGCCCGCATGGAACTCGCCCACGGTCACGACCGCGGACTCGATCGGATCTACGTTGCGGGCGACGATCGTTTGTAACCCATTGACAATTTGGGCCGCCACAACAATGGAATCGATCGTCTGCTGGGGAATGGCCCCATGGCCCCCTTTGCCAAAAATGGTGCAGCGGAAGGTTTCAACGGCAGCCATCAGTGCACCACTGCGCACCCCCACTGTGCCAATGGGAAGCTGATTCCACAGGTGTAAGCCAATCACCGCATCCACCGTAGGATTTTGTAAAACACCGGCGGCGACCATGGGTGCAGCTCCGCCTGGGCCTTCTTCAGCAGGTTGAAAAATGATTTTGACCGTACCGGAAAAATCTGGATTGCGAGAGAGATAGTAAGCGGTACCGAGGGCGATCGCCACATGGCCATCATGGCCGCAGGCGTGCATTTTACCCTCATGCTGCGATCGATACTCAACTTCGTTTTCTTCTTGGATCGGCAAGGCATCCATATCGGCTCGGATGGCTAAAACCTTACCCGGTTGCTGGCCTACGATCGTGGCAACGATACCCGTTTCGGCAATGCCCGTTTGATGGGGAATGCCCCACTCTTGCAACTGAGTGGCGATGAAAGTGGCCGTTAATTGTTCTTGGAATCCCAGTTCTGGCCGTTGGTGCAGTTGTCGTCGCCAGTGAATGATCTGGGGATGGAGCGATCGAATGCCGAGGCGCACCTGTGAGAGTTGAGGAGAGGAAGAAACCAGTGGGGATGCAACCATACAGCAGTAATGACTTATCTATAGGGAATAACCAAAGGAATAACTAAACAGGGATAACCAAGCAGGAATAACCCATTAGCCCGAGCATTCTTTGATTTTGGCATCCCCAGAAAACTTTCGCTGAGTTCCGGCAGAACATCTCTCCCAAGACAGACTTCGATCAGACGGAATTGAGATAGGACGGACTGGAATTCCTTCAATCTGCATGAGGTGGAATGGGTGCGAAGCTATGGAATCCCTGGCGATTCTAGGCTGAACCGATCGTCAGAATTCCTGCAAGTTATGTACTTTCCTTGACGATCGATTTGGCGCTTTTCTAGGGTGGATACATCTTTTCGCCCGCTGATTGCTTCCTTTCATTGCTTCCCTTGGTTGGATATTTTTAGACCCACTTTACTAGACACACCATGAGCGTTCGATCGTGCCTTCGGGAATGGCCTATCTGGTTAGCAACCTTGACGGCTGGTTTCTTGATTTTGCTGAACTCTTGGCAGGGAAATGCGGTTGCCACCTTGCCTCCCAATTCTCCCATCGCCCAGGTTGGTGGACAGTTCCAAGTTGCCTACAGTCCTGTTAAGAACGCAGAATTCGCTCCCTTTCGGCAAGTGATTCAAGAAAGTCGGTTGTACGAAACGATCGCCGAAGAACTGAATAAAGGGTTGGTTTTGCCCACCGATGTCACGATCGCTTTAGCAGAGTGTGGTACCGAAAATGCGTTTTACAGCGCCGAGCACAAAAGCATTGTGATGTGCGATGAACTGCTGGCGTATTTTGGCAAGTTGTTTGCCCCCACTGCCACTTCGGACACAGACTTGGGAGAGTCTATGCTCTACACCAACTTATTTGTCTTTTTCCATGAACTGGGGCACGGATTAATCGATCTGTACGATTTACCCACGACCGGGCGAGAAGAAGATGCCGTTGATGAGTTTTCTACCATATTGCTCCTGGAAGCAGGCCCAGATGGGGAAAAAGCCGTGCTCAATGCAGCCCATTGGTTTGTCTTACAGAGTCAGCAACAGTCGGAGAATTTAGCCTTTTGGGATGAGCATTCCCTAGATTTACAGCGCTTTTATGGCATTGCTTGTCTGGTTTACGGCAAAGATCCCAACAAGTTTGCCGATCTGGTTAAAGATGGACTCCTCCCGGAAGCCCGTGCCCAGCGCTGTGGTCGTGAGTATACGAAAAAGTCACAAAGTTGGGAGAAGCTCTTGGCTCCCCATGGAAGATCGTAATGGGCGATCGTAACTTGCGATCGTGACATAGCCTGCGATCGTAACTTGCGATCGTGATATGGCCTGCGATTCAGGCTCCATCCCATCTGTTGTTGAGTCGGCGGATGGGATGGATAAAGCAGCTAGATCAGGTTAGGTGATCGAAGGTGATCGAGTCAGTTTAGGCGGAATGCAACGTCTTCCAGTGTTGTTGCAGATCCGCGATCGTAAACACGGCATCAAAGTTCAAGCCTTGCTCCGCATAAAACTCCGCACCGCCCTGTTGCCGATCGACCAAGGAAATCACACGATCGACTTGATAGCCCGCATCCCGTAAGCGATGTACTGCCTTCATTGCCGATTGCCCCGTGGTGACCACATCTTCCAACACCACAACGGGACTCCCCGCTGGTAACGTCGGCCCTTCAATGTAGGCTTGGGTGCCATGGCCTTTGGCTTCTTTGCGCACAATCAAGGCCGTCAGCGATCGACCTTCATAGGCAGCAACGACGCTTGTGGCCGTGACGATCGGGTCTGCCCCTAACGTTAGACCCGCAACCCCAACCGTATCTGCGGGAATGTAGGGTAACAAGATGCGCCCAACGCCCAACGCCCCCTGGGGATGCAGCGTGACTTGCTTGCCATTGATGTAGTAAGTGCTGCGCTGTCCAGACGAGAGTAGAAAATCTCCCTCCTTATAGGCGACTTCGCAAAACAAATCCAAAAGGGCTTGCCGGAGATCGGACAGGTCAGCACTTGCCCAAGCAAAGTTGGATTGAGTCATATTTTCTAGGGTCATCAGGGCAAACTAAAAACATTAATTGTGGGCACGATCGCCACCGAGATCAGTCGGCGTTCGATCAACTGGCAAACGATCAACAGACAAAACAGACCTCTAAACTTGATTCAAATTCACCAAATTCGAAGCTCACACTCAGGCGCTCACTTGAGTCAAACCAGTGCGTGAAACCAGTGCGTGAAACCAGAGTTTAGAACACCCGCTAACACTCGCGATCGCTGCGTGTTGAATCCTCCGAGCATTCCAGCATGGGATCTTGCCAAATTTGATCTTAGTCGGAAATGATCGGCTACCATGAATCGAAAACTTCGAATCACAAACTTCAAGGTCAATTTTTTATGGGCGCAAAGCTAACACATTGGGGTAGCTTGCTGCTAATGGCCACCGTTGGGTTATTCCCTATGGTTGCCGTACAAGCGCAAGAACCCACTGCTACAACAATTTATCGGCCCGATGAAACTATTCCTGATGCCATGGATCGGGAGTTTTTTGATCATGGCAAATCCTATGTGAATAGCCGTGACTTTCCGGCTACACAAAGTTTTCACACCCTTTTTGGCCCCGAATTTCCTGAGAATGCGATTATCAAAGACGCTAAAAGTGTCTATCGCCTCTATCGCTACCTGCAAGAACTGCAAAACGATCAGGATCCTTATCTCCGAACGGCGGATTTGGCCAATCCATTTAATACTTCAGTGCAGTTTTTGCCCAGCCAAACTGGACGGATGGCAGGCAATGAGCTGATTTTTGAGAATAGTGCTCCGGCTCCGGCCCCTGACCCCATGCTGGCTCCGCCGCCCGTGGCAGCGCCCGAACCCGTTGCTGCACCACCTATCCGGCAACCCGTGGAAGCCAAGTTTTAACGATCGCAACCTCCATGGTTGCAGACCGATCGCGTTTGAACAACGATCGCAGAGTTAAAAATTCTGCGATCGTTATTGTGTATGGCTAGCTTTGTGACGAGTGCTTTGTGAATGGATGCTCTGCGGGAGGAAACTTGCGAAAGAGAAGCAGCAAGACCGATCCTCACGGTTCCAAAGCTTTACAGTTCCAAAGCTTTACAGTTCCAAAGCTTTAATGGCAGCTTGCACCCGTTGCACATTGTCCTCTTGTCCTTGCTGCTGGTAGAGCTGATAGGCCCGTTGGAAAGCTTGCAGCGCAGCTTCCCGCTGATTGCGGGCTTGCAGTGCCTGACCTAAACCATAGAAGGCATTGGCGTCCTCCGGATCAAGCTGGGTTGCCTCTTGATAGGACGCGATCGCACTGGCATAGTCCCCCTGCTGAAAGTAACTGTCTGCAATGCCCCGATGGGCTTCGGGCAAGCGACTGTTCAACAAAATGGCTCGCTGGTAAGCCGCGATCGCCGACTCTGTTTCGCCCGCCGCTAACAGGACGCGCCCAATTTGCGCTTGTAGTTTAGCATTGCGAGGATCCAGTTGAGCGGCCCGTTCAAAGGCTTGGAGAGCCGAGGTGCGATCGTTGCGCATCAGGTGGGCAATTCCCAGCCCGAGGGGAATGCGGCTGGACTGGCTGTCAAACTTAGCGGCCCGTTGGAGAACATTGATCGCATCTTCGGGGCGTTCCTGCTCCAGTAGGATGAATCCAATCCCTGTCCGGGCATCGGTATTTTGGCCGTCGATTTTCAGGGCTTGTTGGTAAGCTTGGAGTCCTGCTTCGTACTGGTTTTGGCGGGTTAGCAAAACGCCCAATCCCAAATAGGCATTGAGGTGGCGATTATTCAAGTTGACCGCCGTCCGATAGGCAGTGATCGCCTCATTTTCCCGACCTAAACTCGCCAGATTAAAGCCCAGTGCATAGACAAAGTCAGCATTCTTAGGATCGATCGCGATCGCCTGTTGATAGGCTTGCACCGCTTCCTCGTACCGCCCTTGGGTCGCTTGAAGATAGCCAATGCTAGAGAAGATTCGAGCATTTTTGGGGTCTAGCTGGGCCGCACGCTCAAACAAGGACAAAGCTCTAGCGAAGTTTTTCGCCTCAACTTGATCTCCAGCATCCTTGAGCACCGTTTCAAGTTCTTGCTGTTCCGCCGTAGGCTTACTTTGGGCGTACAGTTCAACGGATTGTGCCATCGATGGCACCCCCGTTAAGGCAATAAGGGTGGTGACGATCGCCCCCAGGATTGACTTACCAAAAGAGTGGGTCATAGTGAGAGTTGTGTGAGGAACGGGCAGAAATGCTACCATCTCTGGGTTCATTTTGCGAGGATAGCCCATGATTTTATCAACAACCGATATTCTTCAAGGAGTAGAAATTGACTCCTATCTTGGATTAGTCACGGCTGAAGTGGTCTATGGCAGTAATGCTTTACGCGATTTTTTTGCCGGAATCCGGGACATTATTGGGGGCCGTACCGCCAGCTATGAACGGGTTTTCCAACAGGGCCAGCAGGCAGCCTTTGCAGAATTGGAGGCCCGCGCGAAGGCCCTGGGAGCCAATGCAGTGATTGGAATTGAAATTGACACCGGAACCATCAATCTCGACCAGTCTGGCGTCATGCTGTTGATTACGGCAGTGGGAACCGCGGTCCGCACTCGCTAACCCGATCCCGCGAAATTCCTGGCATTCTCAAGCCCCTGGCTCTCATATTCCAGGAAAACTTAGGCTCCTTGCCCCAGAAGCTTCTGGATACCTCAAAGCGTGAAAAATAATTAATAAAAAAGAGGTTATCCTAGGATAACCTCTTTTTCGTACGGGCTAGGAGGGATTCGAACCCCCGACACCGTGGTCCGTAGCCACGTGCTCTAGTCCACTGAGCTACAAGCCCTCGCACAAGATTTATATTAACACACCCTTCTCGAAAAATGCAAAACATTTCTGAAGACTCTCTCAATGCCTCATCCCTCAGTCATTTAGACGATCGCGGTCAGGCGCAAATGGTGGATGTGTCCGCAAAACCAATAACCGTGCGGCAGGCGATCGCAGAGGGATTTGTCCGGATGCAGCGATCGACCCTCGATGCCATTTTGGCTGGCAATTTGCCGAAGGGGGATGTTTTGGGAACGGCTCGCCTTGCGGGCATTATGGCTGCGAAGCAAACCGCAAATTTGATTCCCCTATGCCATCCCCTGCCGTTGCAAAAGGTGGAGGTGCAGATCCTTCCCGTGGAAACGTTACCCGGTGTGCGCATCGAAGCCACCGTGAAAACCAAAGCGGAAACGGGGGTGGAAATGGAAGCCCTGACTGCAGTTTCGATCGCAGCCTTGACCCTCTATGACATGGCCAAAGCAGTGGAAAAATCGATTCAGATCGAGGGCATTCAACTCGTCCAAAAAACGGGTGGCAAATCCGGCGATTATCAACGATAACTCCCACCAGCAAGCGAGTCCGTCGCGCTGGCTAGTGGAAATCGGGGAGTGGATTAGGTTTGGGCCAAGCAGACTAGATGCTGGGGCGGAATTCTGGACGCTACACCGGTTCAAACCACGCCACGATCGCAAAAATCAGAAAAAGGACGCCCCCTAAAGCAGTCACCACCCGTTCCGATAACCGCCCTGCAATTAACCGACCACCGATGACGGCAATCAATGCACAAATCGCGTGTCCCAGAATTGCGCCGATCGTGACTGCGATGGGGTTATTGGCGGCAGCCAGGGCAATGGTGGCAAATTGCGTACGATCGCCCCACTCCGCGAGAAATACCAGCATACAGGCTTCTGCCATGATGGCAAAGGGCGCAGCTTTTTTGAGCTTTGTTTCCGCTTCTGCGATGGCTTCAACCGCTTCCTTTTCCGCCTCTGCGCTAGGGGCCAGGGAGGTCATTTGGCTGGCATCGTACAGCAACTTCACCCCAAAGAGGATGAACAGCCCGATCGCCGCATAGTGGGTTACTTGTTTAGGCAGCAGTGCCACAAGCTGACCGAGTGCTACAGACAAAATCGTCATTGCGGCTAAGGCAACGATCGAACCCACAAAGACCCAACGACGTGGGTAACGCATCGCAAGACAAAGGGAGATAAAAAAGGTTTTATCTCCCAGCTCAGAAATGGTAATCAGTAAGAGAGATGCCGTAAAACCAGTCAGCATTACCGGACGGAAGTTTGGGTACAGCGTCCAGCGTACCCGAGCGGCTCACACAAACTGTGAAGATGAAAAAACTATGAGAGCATCTGTTCCCCTGTCTACGGTTTCAGCCGCTGGGTGTGATGCTCTCAATCGCTGTTGGAATTTGTGGAAGTCGTTTTGTAGGACTCGTTTTGGGCCAATCTAAGGCTTATGGGAAACGAGTGTCGCTCCCAGTGCTCTGGAGAGGAAAAACTCGATCGAGTGAATCAAGTACCGCCGATCTTCCTGAGGATCCACCATTGGTTGAACCAAAATCGTATGCATTCCCAAGCGGTTCCCTGCTAGGACATCGGTAAATAATCGATCGCCCACCATGCCGACCTGCTCTGGGGGCAGACCGATCGCTTCCACTGCGCGACGCAATTTACGCCGCGAAGGCTTGGCCGCCCCGGAAATATAGGGAACCTTGAGCGTTTCGGCAATTCGCTTAATCCGAGTTTCACTGATGTTGTTGCTTACTAGCCAAATTTGCGGCGCGACAGTTTTCACCGCTTCCACCCAAGGCAACAACTCCGATGACACCTGCGCCATCGTAATCGGAACGAGGGTTTCATCAACATCCAAGACAAGCCCTCGCAATCCGCGGGCTTGCAGCAGGTCAGGACTCAGGCTCAAAATCGTATCCGATAACAATAGGTCAGGTTGCAGAAGTTTTCCCCAAGACATAGGCAAAAATTTGGGCTAGGAGTTACAAACTAGAAACTTGAAGACTGAGTTTAAAACGATAACGAGAGGTTCTAAGTTAAAGACCTCGGAGTTACAGACATTGTACGGGTAGCATCGATGCAAGAAAGGACAAATTTCGAGAATGCTGTGGGCAAGAGACTGCCAGCGATGTGGGCTCCCCCTGGTTGACTCCCGGCTTTCTGGTTGGCTGGCTTCTTCTAGGGGGCAACTCGATCGATTAAACCCAGAAACCAGACACCTCCTTCACCAGGAACACCCTTCACCAGAGATAAAGATTCCTGCAACACCTGACTGAGACTGGAAATTACGGCTTTTTGCGCTCAGGAGTAGACTGAGGCGATGACGTTGGCGCGGGTGTGGTTTCTGCTTCCACCCGATCGCGGATCTGAGTCTGGGCAGACTCATGCTCTGCTAAGGTGCGGCTAAACACATGCGTCCCATCATAACGTGCAACGAAATAGAGATAGCTCGTCTGCTCTGGTTCCAACGTTGCCTTTAAGCTTGCCAGACCTGGACTCGCGATCGGGGTCGGTGGCAGCCCTGGCGTGATGTACGTGTTGTACGGAGAGGGTGTGCGCACCTGCGCCAGCGTCAGAGGTTGTTCCTTAGTTTGACGAATTCCTAAGCCATATTCCACCGTAGGATCCGAACCCAAGGTCATTCCTTGCTTTAAGCGATTCGTGAATACCCCAGCAATGAGGCGGCGCTCACTGGGAACAACAGCTTCTTTTTCAACAATACTGGCGAGGGTGACCCATTGCAGCAGCGACAATTGCAATGGATTGGTGGACTGTTGGGATTGAGTGTGGGATTGATAGAGGGGAAGAGCCGTTTGCTCAAAGCGATCGAGCATCTGACGAAGCGCTTGCTCAGGGGTTAAGGTTGTTCCTGAAATTTCGTAGGTATCGGGAAAGAGAAATCCTTCTAAAAAAGGAAGATTAGGCGGTAACCAGGGATATTGCTGAGGGGAAATTTTCTGGGCTGCCTGCAGAAAGGCTTCCGCTTTAAAAAATCCTCGCTGCTCAAAATATTCAGCCATTTGGCGGAGTGACCAGCCCTCTGGGATTGTGAACTGATTGCGAACTATGTCCCCAGTCCAAATCTTTAGGGCGATCGCATCCATGGATTCCGTGGGCGAAATTTCGTAGGTTCCGGCCTGAAATCCCCCCGATCGACCTTTGAGTTGTTGGAATCGCGTCCAGATTTGCCACGCTTGCTGAGATTGAATTAAGCCCGCAGCTTGGAGGCTCTGACCAATTTCTTGGGCGGAACTACCTGGAGGCACTTCAAACAGGGTGCCCTGACTGGTCGTTGTTTTCGCGGTCACAGGCGCGATCGATGCTTGCCACCAAGCATACGATCGCACACCTCCCAACCCAAGCAGTATCAGTAGGCTCAATCCAATCCATGGGGCATTACGGACGATTTTCATGCGTTTGTGGAGTCAGGCTTGCTGAGTGAACAACTGACTCGTTACTCTAGCGCATCAAAAAGCTGATCCTCAATCATCGGTAAAAGAGGCTCAATTTTCTCTAATTCGTCTGGAGACAGCAAATTAGGACGACCTTGTTCATCCATCCGCGCCAGAATGAAGTAGGGATCCAAATGAGCATAGGCCGAATACTCTTGATCTTGGTGATAAAAACTCGCTAGGAGTTGCAGTTCCTCCTGCTCATCCTCATCAAACTCACCATCCTCATAGTTTTCGTCTTCTAAGTCCGGTAGATCGCCCTCAACCGTCAAAACTACCGCTGTGCGTTTCAGAATCAAATTTTGCTCACCCAGCACAGCCTTGGCAGTTGGGAAAATACGCTGAATCTCCGCTTCGTCTTCCACTAAGACGGCTTCTTCTTCGTCACTACCATCGCTTTCCCACGTCACAATTTCGATCGTGGAGTCTACAGGCAACAATAGGACGTATTCTTGACCCTCAACACTGAGCGAATGTTCAATGTAGCAGTCTAGCGTCAACCCAGATTCATCGGTTAGGGTGACAGTAGGCGCATCAAAAATTTCTTCATTCATCGGATTTTCCTTATCCCAGCTTGACGGGGCACTTTTCGCGATGCTACCGAGTAGCAATCTAGCTATGCCAGCATAATGTGCAGTGGCAATGCCTTACCCTCAGACAAGTATCGCCTAGAATGCACCCTCTGTACGGGGTTCCTCGGAGAGTTTTTAGGATTCCAATCAGGATCCGATAATGCATCAAACCAGCCATTCCCCAAGCCCCCTGCTGGAGGAATCACCATCGTTACGGCGATCGAGAACTGACTTTCCAGGCTGAGTTGTACAGCCTGTCTTACCAAGAGGCCGTTCGACGGGAATGACCTTTCTGTGGATAATCGCCTTCTCCAGGTTTGCCCTGGAGGTTCCCACTTCCTCGGACTAGCCCCTCCCAAAAGTGACCCGTGGGCATTACAATGCATCCATCATTCGGTCATCTGGCAGTTGTTGCGCTTTTAAGTTTGTAGGTAATCAATCATGGGCGAGTTGGAACGCGTACCAGTCGGCATCGTGGGTGCATCTGGCTATGGCGGTGTGCAGTTGGTGCGGTTGCTTCAAGATCACCCCCATCTGGAATTAACCTATGTGGCGGGAAATAGCACCGTCGGACAGGAATTTTCGGAACTGTATCCCTACCTGTCCAATATTGTTCACCAGAAGATTGAAGCCTACGATGTCGATGTCATTGCCGATCGCTGTCGCATTGTCTTTTTAGCCTTGCCCAACGGACTGGCCTACAAGATGGCTCCAGAACTGCTGGCGCGGGGTTGTAAGGTGTTGGACTTGTCCGCTGACTATCGCTTTACCGATCTCGCTACGTATAAAACTTGGTATGGGATGGAGCGGACTGATGGCGAGATCAATGAACAAGCGGTCTATGGACTCCCGGAACTGTATCGGGATCAGATTGCGGAATCTAATTTAATTGGTTGCCCCGGCTGCTATCCCACCGCGAGTTTGTTGGCCCTAGCTCCGTTGTTGAAGCAAGGATTAGTGGTACCGGAAACCGCCATTATCGATGCTAAATCCGGCACTTCCGGTGGGGGTCGCCATGCCAAGGTCAATATGTTGCTGGCCGAAGCTGATAACGCGATCGCGCCCTACGGCGTAGCCCGCCACCGTCACACTCCGGAAATTGAGCAAGTTTGTAGCGATTTAGCAGGCCGGGAAGTGCTGGTGCAGTTTACGCCGCATTTGGTCCCGATGGTGCGGGGCATTCTGGCCACGGTTTACGCGACTCTGCGGGATCCGGGACTGGTGCGGGAAGATTTATTGACCATTTACGGCGCGTTCTACCGCAATCGCCCTTGGGTCAAGCTGCTACCGGCGGGAACCTACCCCCAAACCAAGTGGGCCTGTGGAACAAACCTCTGCTACATCAGCATTGAAGTGGATCCGAGAACCGATCGAGTGATTGTCATGTCGGTGATTGATAACTTGCTGAAAGGTCAAGCAGGCCAAGCGATCCAATGCGTTAACATCATGATGGGTTGGGAAGAAACCCTAGGCTTACCCAAGCTGGCCTTCTATCCGTAAAATCCTAAAGGGATGGGGGGAAACCTTGTATTCGCGGATTACGTGTCACCGTAGACACGATCGTTGGCCTGACGGCCTTCGGGAGATCGCCTGAGGAAATCTTGGCGGCCTATCCTGATCTAGAGCTAGCTGACATATACGAAGCACTTGCCTATGCCGCCTAGCGAGGGGAGGAATCAACCGCTTACCCTGCACTTGGTGTCGATCCTAAGCGGGCCTTTTAGCCTTTGCTCGATCGGTGGAATTGTGGAATGGAACGATGTAGTTAAAGAAGCGTCAAATGTTTCAAGGTTCACTATTCTAAGAGGAGACTCTTGCTATGACACCTGAAGATGGCAGTTCTAAGCACCGCAGCTTATCCGATGTGATGAAGCAATTTCTACTCGGCATCGCATTTGGGCTGGTGCTGATGCTGATCCCGCTCTCCTACATTTCGCTATCCGCGATCGAATGGCAGTTACTGCACGGAGTTGCCTTAGCCGCTTTGGTTATTTCCTGCGGAATCCTGGCAGCGATCGGAGGCAACAAAGCTTTAAGCCCATTGATGAAGTTCCTGGAATCAATTCCTCCGATTAGTTGAGCGATTCGTCTTCCCCTGGTTTCTAAACCTGGTTCGCTTAGAAGCCAGGGAAAATGAAGCCAGGGGAAAATAAAGCCAGGGAAAAATCTTTGACGACGCCCCACCTGTTCGAAATATCCTCTTGCTATACGTTTTTTGTTAAGGCAGGAGGCCATCTCGATCGATCGCGGAGAAGGATTCCGGAGAAACTAAACCCAACCAGGGATCGGCATCGGGGGTGAGGAACAATTCCCGGTACACCCGTGCGTTGAGCGAATCCACCGATTGAGTAGTACCAAAGGTGTTGCTCAGGAACCAAGCGTGAAGCTGGCTGTGGAGTAAATACTCGTTGCGGACAGTATCGAGGGCGATCGATTTTTCAAAGGATCGCAGGGCAGGTTGCAATTCCGCAGCAGTTTTGACGCCCTTCTTACGTTGCATGAGTTTGCGGCTATTCGTATCCAGCACCGCATCCGGGGCCGATCGCTGAGCCAGTTTTTCCCAAGCAGCTTGATCGGTCACTTCGGCGAGAGCAGTGCGGTTGCGGCCTGCGGCGGAGAGAACAGACAGCACCAACGGACTTTCCACCACCATTTTGGTCATAGCAATGCGGCCTGCGGCGATCGCGTCGGGGTTTTGTCCTGCTCGGCGATCGGGCTCCAGGCTGTCCAACTGGGGCGGCTTGAGGCCCAGGGCTTTGAGATCCGCAGTCCACTGGTTTTGCAAAGCGGTAAGGCGATCGCGGTGATACTGTTGCAAAAACGTATCTCGCTGATCCACTGGAGTTGCTTCATAGGCGGCCACGGCTTTTTCCGCCTGTTGCAACTGCTTGAGAAAAGCACCGGGGCCATAGAGACCGGGCAGGGCTTCGATCGGGCGGCCCTCGGGACTCAGGATGTAGTGAATGCTGTTCCCCGTCAGGGTGCGCTCCAACTTTCGGCCATCACCAAAATCGACGGTTACCTTGGGGGCGGGACGAACCGACTGCCAATGGAGCACAAAGCGATCGCGCAATACCGGGGCAATCTGGGCATTGGGATACAGCGCCACCCGGAAAAATCGACTGTTGGCGCAACTGAGATCCTGATCCAAATGCCCCAGTAGCCGCAGGGACAAAATTGGCTTACCACTGGCTTGGGCTGCAGCTTTGGCCTCTTCTAAATCGGTATACCAAAACAGTTGGGACGCATCACAATCCCGTTGCCGACAGAGCGCATCCAGTTCTGCCCGCCGTTCGGGGGACTTGGCTAACTCCGGCCCATTTTTTTTGACAAATTCTGCGATCGCCGCTGTTCGATCGCCTTTCGCCATTGTTAGTGGGGCAGCAGCAGCTGAACTGATCCCCAGGGTCAGGAACGGAACAACCAAACCCAGCAGCAGTGGAATACGCATGGCAAATTGGAGGGGTGAGGTGAAATCAAGATTAGATGTACCCCGAACCTAGGCAACTTATGCATTACTCTACGCATTTGCTTGGTGCATTAACCGACGCATTCGACTTATGCATTTGACTGTGACTCGCGGCGGAAGAGATGCCCATGCTCTGCATTATAGAGCCGCGATCGCGGACTGCCCTCCGCCAAGGGTCGATTGTTATAGCCATACTCCGCCGGAATGGTGGCACTGGTCAGGGCGGGACTAATCAGATACATCGTGGTGCGAATGAGTTGCTCCCGTTGGGTCACTTCTGCCATCTGATACAAGGGAACGAGCAAAATCTTTTCATCGGGCCAACCAAGGCGAAAACAAATCGCGATCGGCATTTCCGGGGGATAGTGTTGCAGCAATTTGGCCTGGGCTGCTTCCACATGGCGAGCACTGAGATACAG
The DNA here is from genome assembly GCF_014697025.1 of Alkalinema sp. FACHB-956. NCBI lineage: Bacteria > Bacillati > Cyanobacteriota > Cyanophyceae > Leptolyngbyales > Leptolyngbyaceae > Alkalinema > Alkalinema sp. FACHB-956. The sequence goes on from NZ_JACJRC010000005.1 coordinate 39,820, forward strand.
GCAAAGACTGGCCTGGTGGGCCGCCAAGGTCGATAACTCTTCTGCGTCCGGCACTTGAGTCCGGCCACTGATGCGGCTCAGGATAATCGTCTGCACCACATTCGGCACCGTCAGTTCCACCCGAAGTCTGGCTGCTGCCAATTGGTACGCGCTCACCCCCGGCACAATTTCAAAGGGAATCTCGGCTTCCAATAGGGCGGACATTTGCTCTTGCACTGCGCCATAAAAGCAGGGATCACCATCGTGGAGCCGCACAACGGATTGTCCCGATCGCACCCGATCGATCAAAATCGGCACAATTTCTTCTAGGGTCTTGTTCGCTGTGGGGATAATTTCGGCCTCCGATCGGGCCAGTTGCAGAATCTGCTGGGGAACTAGGGAATCGGCATAGAGGATCACATCCGCCTGCTGGATCAAGCGCTGGGCTTTAACGGTCATCAGGTCTGGATCGCCAGGGCCAGCGCCCACGATATAGACCATGGGGGCCAACGGGTTAGCCGGAGGGATTGGAGGGGGGCCAGATTCAGGGGCAGATTGGGGAGAGAAAGCAGATTGGGGAGAGGAAAAGGTCATCGCAAGCTTCAGGAAGGTGATCACCCAGCAAGTTGTGTACCAGTTTTGCCGTCAAACGTTTTGCAGCCGTCAAACGCTTTGCAGCCGTCAAACGTTGTGCAGCCGTTAAATAGTTTGCATCTCAACCATTGCTTCGGGAACTTCTCATTATTGGAACTTCTCATTATTGAAATTGAAACTTCCCATTTTGGAGCTTCCATCCATTTTGTCCGGATGGGAGTGATGGCCCTGGAAGAGTGGAATGGTAGATGCACCCTGACTTATCTCCCCGGAAGCTCTTGTGGCTTCTGGGGTTTTTCCATTTTGGGGCCAGGTGTTGAAAGGACAGGTGTTCTGGATTACTGCAAAGCCCGAGGAGTTGCATCGGGAGCCACCACATCGGGCAGCGATCGCTTCAGGCCATAAAGCCAAGCCAAGCCTGCAATCCCTAGCAGCACGCCTGCCAAACTGACCATTTGCGCCATTTTCAGCGGCCCTAACATCAAACTATCCATCCGTAGTCCTTCAATCCAGACTCGACCCAGGCTGTAGAGAATGGCATAGATGAGAAATAGGCTGCCCGATTTCAGCGTCAGTTTGCCTTGCCGATCGCGAATGACGAGAAGCATCAGGATGCCAAACACCATCACATTCCACAGAGACTCGTAGAGAAAGGTGGGATGGTAATAAGCCACCGTTTCTAGTCCCGGCGGGCGCTGACTCAGGGGAATCAAAAGCTTCCACGGAACATCCGTCGGGGCTCCATAGGCTTCGGAGTTAAAGAAATTGCCCCAACGCCCGATCGCTTGACCTAAAATCAGCGCCGGAGCCACAATATCCGCCAACCGCCAAAAGGAAATATTGCGCACCTTCGCAAAAATCACAGCCGCTAACATGCCCCCTAAAATTGCGCCATGAATGGCAATTCCCCCCTCCCAAATGGCGATCGCCTTACTGGGATTGGCGGCGTAGTCCTTCCATTGGAACAGGACGTAATACAGCCTTGCACAGGGTAAGGCCCCAATCACTAACCAGATGGCTAAATCATTCATCAGTTCAGGATCAATGTTTTGCCGATTGGCGAGCTTTTGGGACAAACTCACTCCCAACAACACCGCCGACGCAATTAATAGCCCATACCAACGCACCACCACTGGCCCTAGGTGAAAGGCGATCGGGCCTGGAGAGGTAAACTCAGCAGCCAAAAGAACAGCGGAACTGACCATGGAAATCCCATTAACAAAACCCTGTCCAATGTAGCGCGATCGCAGAATCCTGTAACGTCTACCCGCCAGAGTCTACTATTCAGGCAGGGCAGCCGCATCAAGACGAAAAATAGGGATTTGAGTGGGACATTTCAGAATGTTGCGGCGATTGGAAGGGGAGAAAAATGGTGAATTGGCTCCCTTTCCCCACTTCCGACTTAAATTCCACACTGCCACAATGCAGTTCAGCCAAGCGACGCGTTAACGCCAAGCCCAGCCCAGTACCCGCCCGTCGCCGATCGATAAAATCATCGACCTGTTGGAACGGATTAAACAACAAGTGCTGTTTTTCTTGGGGAATGCCAATGCCATTATCCCAAACCGTTAAGCCCAGAACTTGGTGATCATGGGTGACCTGAATCCCGATCGTGCCGCCTTCATGGGAAAACTTAATTGCATTGGAAAGAAGGTTCAACAGCATTTGGCGAATCCGGACTTCATCCGCCATCAAAGGGGGCAGATCGTCTGGAATCGCCGTTTGTAGGTTCAGGTTACGCACCTTGGCCTGCTCACTGATGAGCGCAACGGCTTCCTGGCAAATTTGGCTAATAGACAGGGGCATCATTTCCAAGGAAAGTTGTCCCGCTTCAATCTTAGAGAGATCCAAAATATCGTTAATTAACGCCAAGAGATGCTGGCCACTGCGGTGGATTTGCTGAATGTAGAGTTCTTGCTTGGCGGTTAATTCTCCAAAGATTTTTTGCTTCAGAATGGAGGAGAAGCCCAAAATCGAGGTGAGTGGCGTCCGTAGCTCGTGGGACATGTTAGCGAGAAACTCGGACTTTAACTGACTCGATCGGGCTAGGGCCTGATTTTCAACAATCAGTTCTAATTCAGTTCGCTTGTAATTAGTTATATCCCTGATTGTCCATACTAGAATTAACTGATCGGGAATTGACCCTACAGACGCTTCTGCTAGAAACTCATGTCCATCTTTGCGGCAGCAGCGCAGTTCCCCTCGCCATCCGTGGGTGGTCGCTTGTTGCAGCAATTGAGGACTTAAGCCGGATGATCTGCCTTCGTGGCTGAGAGATTGCCCAACCCATCGATCGATCGAATTTTGACAACACAGTTCTTTGAGGGAAGCCCCAAACAGCTGACTCGTCGCTGGATTCGCATACAAAATTTTCCCAGCCCGATCGGTGAGAATGACCCCATCTAGCATTGCTTCGAGGGCTTGCACCAAGAGACCGGGAGGCAGTTTAAGCGATGCAGAAAAGCTATCGCCAGACTCAAAAAAACCAAGGTTCGACATGCTGACTATCAACTTCTAGGCTCGCCAACAAGGAGCAAATAGACTACAACTCTGTCGAGTGACGATCAGGGGTCTTTAGAATTCACCGATATAGAACCGATCAGGCTGCGGACGTCGGGAACCAGGCTTGAGGCACTCAGCTTGAGGCACTCAGTAAGCTTGAGGCACTCAGTAAGCTTGAGACACTCAGCTTAGGGCACTCAGATGAAAACACTAGGCTTGAAATACTAGCAAGCACTAAGCACCATGCATCGCAGGAACCTTAGTGTCACAGGAGTCAGTCAGCTTAGGCTATTAAAGTCCACAAATAAAGTCCACAAAACTGATGAAGTCCGGAAAACGGATGAGCTTGAATTCCCCAACGGTGTGGGATACCCAAACCTTTCAGGGAAAATACTTAGACCCATTGTCCAGCGGATCTATCCAGAGACAAGGGAAATTCTACGCATGAACCCTAGGGTTCATGGGGAATACATCTCAATAATTTAAGTAATTATACGGTTTTACTACCTAGAAATTAAAATATTTGCAAGCTTTTTAGTCGATTTCCCTGAAAGCGTCAGTCTTCCTGCAAGCTAAGCTTCAAATGAAAATCTAATGCACCCATCTACGTCTATCTAACAAGGAACATCCTTAGCTATCCCATAGTTACCATGGGTTGTCAAGGCGCAACATCCCCCCAGGGGGTGACCCTATGAGACAAGGTCCAGGGGATGAGACGAGGTTCAGGGAATAGGAAATTAGCCTTGGGGAAGTCAGGGAGGTTCAGAAATTGGGAAGTGGTGGTTGGAATTTCCAGTAGAGCGGGTTAGAGTATCTGTCTTAGAATCGATCCAGATGCGTAGATTTTTCATAGGCCAGCTCAGCTGCACGATTCCATGACCCTCCCCTCTCCTGCTTCAGCGATCGCTTCAGAACCGTCAGAGCCCAGTCCATCCGTTGTCAACCCGATCGTTGTAGATCAGAATGCCCCGTCTCAGGATGCCCCGTTCATGCTAGATTCCCCTGCCTTGTCCCCCAGTCCGACCCAACCTTTGCTAGGGGCGTCTGCCCAGGACTTAACCGCTTGGGTGCAGGAGCAGCAACAGCCTGCTTACCGAGGGCGGCAGCTCCACCAATGGATTTATCAAAAGGGCATCCGATCGCTGAGTGAGGTTACTGTTTTTCCAAAATCCTGGCGGGAAGCGATGGCGGAATTTCCGATCGGACGATCGCAGATTGTCCATCGGGCCGAGTCGCTGGATGGGACGGTGAAATTTCTGCTGCAATTGCAGGATGGGCAAATTATTGAAGCGGTGGGCATTCCAACATTCAAAGGCGTTCAACCTGGGGCTGCCCTTAAGCCCGGTTCGCAACCAATGCTCGATCGCCTGACGGTCTGCGTCTCTTCCCAAGTGGGCTGTCCCATGGCCTGTGACTTTTGTGCGACGGGGAAGGGCGGCTTCAAGCGCAATCTAGAACGCCACGAAATTGTGGATCAAATTCTGACGGTGCAGGAAGCGGTGGGCCATCGCGTCAGTAATGTGGTGTTCATGGGCATGGGCGAGCCGCTGCTGAATGTTGAGAATGTCGTAGGAGCTGTGCGATCGATCAATCAAGACATCGGTATTGGTCAACGGTTCATCACCATTTCTACGGTGGGCATTCCGGGGCATATTCGCCGCTTGGCCGAGCGTCAACTTCAGGCCACTCTGGCTGTGAGTCTCCATGCCTCCAATCAAGCAGTACGGGAACAACTGATTCCCAGTGCCCGCCAGTACCCGTTGGAAGCGTTGCTTGAAGAATGCCGGGATTATGTCAATTTGACGGGGCGGCGCGTGACGTTTGAATATATCGTGCTAGCGGGTGTCAACGACCAGACCGAGCACGCGATCGAATTGGCCCACCATCTGCGGGGCTTCCAAACCCATGTCAATTTGATTCCCTACAATCCCATTTCAGAAGTCGATTATCAGCGGCCTTCGGAAAAACAACTGCGCCAATTTAGCCAAGCTCTGCGCGATCGCCATATTGCTGTTAGTATTCGACGATCGCGCGGCTTAGAAGCGGATGCAGCCTGTGGACAACTCCGCGCCAACCAACTGCAACGTTGGGCTAAGAGTGCATCCTAGGTGTCCCTAGGACTCACCCCTCATTACCGAGCGGGAACGGTTCGATCGGGCAAAGGGGCTAAAACCTGGGGAGATAGAGCTTGCATGGAGATGCCAGGCGCATAGGCTTCGATCACCTTACCCGTTGTGCGACAGGTAATTAACAAGTAATCACAGGCAGAACATTGGGTACGAATGAGTTTGCCATCGGCAGTGAGCAGGCGTTCCGCTGAATGTCCACAATTTGGGCAAGGCATGGAATAGGTAAGTGGCATGGGGTTCTCTCAAAAAAATTTTGGTGTCAACGGATGTGCTAAACGAGCATAGGAAACGAGTGGGCAAGGCCGATCAGCGATCGCTCTCACCCATCATTCCCATAAATCGGATCAATCAGAATTCATTGTGGGCATCCAGTCAATTGACCGAAGGGAACCCTAGGGCCTTCCTATCGAGATAAGACGGCCCCTCGCCTGATTGATCACTCATCAAAAACATGTCTGTAATGGATTCATGTCAGCAGCCAGCGAGTGGAACAATAGATAAATCCCGAACAGAAAATAAATCTCTAAAGGACGAAGGCTGAGATTCCTAAAAAAGGACCTGTGGGAACCATCATCCGTGAATCCAGTGGACTTCTATACATTCGCAACTCTAGACCTAACCATGAAATAGACTTAACCCATTGAATGAAGCAATTCCATGATCAGTTTGTATGGCATTTGGCCGGGATGGGAGTTGGGTAGACCCACGATCGCAACAGGTACAAAAACCAGCCTAACAGTCTATAGGAAACCTAATAGTCTACAGGAATCTGTCAGAGTCTGCTGAACCCAAGCGCCCCGAAGGCAACCTCATGGATGAATCAATCAGAAAATCTCAGAAAATCAATGTGTGCTTCAGCAATATGCGTACTCTAACAAGATATGTGCTCTAACAAGATGTGTGCTTTAGCAATATGTAGGCTTCAACGATACTGAGCGCTTCAACAGCACTGAGTGAAACTTCATATTCTGAAAAGAGTATTGCAGAATACATAAGGTAACCCTAGTCAAATCACTGATCCCCGTTAGCACTTCTCTATTATTAGAGGACTCCGAATCGATCGCTCCGAAAGTTTATGGATTCTTTGGTTTTACGTTAACCACTGGGATCACTGCCTGGACTAATGATCCCCATTGCTTTCTCTCTATTGGTGATGCGGTTAGGGTTTGACAGGAACCTTGGGAAGCGCTGAAGGGGCTGGCGCTGAATTCTGGGAAACTGGGCTACTGCTGGGACTTGGGGTTGGGGCACCAGTGGGGGAACCCATCGGTGCCGAGGGGCTGGGGGGCGCAGCAGTAGGAGCAGGGCTGGGGGTGATGGCCAGTTTGCAGGTGGCCAGATCGGGGGGCTGGGTGACCACATTCACCGTCTTATAGGCTGGAACTTTCACCAATTGGCTGACTACTAATTTGGCGCGCTCGTTGGCCTGCTTCAAAATGCCTTGCTCACAGGCCGCTGTCGTAATTTTCTCTAGGGCTCGCTGTTGGGCCAAGGTTTGCAGTTGGGGGGCAACATCGGGCCCCAGTCCCAGGGAACCCCGGTTGTAGTCATACACGCTCGATCGGCTGACATCAATCTTGCTATCCAACCGTTGGGCTGGGGGGAGTCGCAGGGTTAACGTCTCGCCATCCGCTTGAATATCCCCAGCTTTGAGCTTGCTCAGGTCTACCCCCGCCCGCACTTCTCCAGCGGCAATGTAGAGCAGCTTGGTGGTTCCAATCACAACTCCCCCGACCGTGGCATCCTGCTGGGTGGGCACCACCGCTTCCATGGAAAAAATTGCAGTCGTTAACTCGCTAGCATCTTGAACTTGCTTAATGACGATCGATCGGACATCGACCTGAGGGGCAGGCTGAGGATCCGTGGCCCAACTCGTGAGCTTACGCCAAAAACTATCCCCCGATTTCCAGAGACTGAAGAGGATAAACACCCCTAGTAAGAAAGACCCACTGGAGAGCAACAGCGCGATGCTTTTCAACAACGAAGCTGGATTTGCAGGTTTTCTAGGAGATTTAGATAGGCGCATGGTTTTGCTGGAACGGCGGTTCTACGGCATTGTACTGGGTTAACCGTCTTTTGGCTGGACGATTTTATTGAGTTCATTGATCGAAGATCGAAATTCGATCGAGCAAGTAGACAACTAACCCTTAGAAATCCTTGACAGACTCCAACTGGGATAAGTTTCCTGAATCTGCTGCCAATGGGTTAAACGATCGTGCTCCTTGCCATCGGGCGTCATGATCACGACCTGGGGAATCCCCCAGCGTCCATCGGGGCGGCGAATGCGTTGAGTTATAGCAAGTAATCGCCCATCCGCAGACCAAGCAGGGGCTGCACAATCACTCCCTGGATCGGTAAGACGCAGCAGCTGACGCGTGTCTTGATTAAGTAGATAAATACTATTTACCCCGTTAGCATTATCCCGATCGGACGTGAATGCCAACCAACGCCCATCCGGTGACCAAGCCGGCGAAGTATCCACTGCGGGATGGTTGGTCAACCGAATGGGTTGAGCCACCCCCAAGGGAAGACTCCCTTGGATCGGGAGGTTATAGATTTCATAGTTGCCATCCCGATCGCTCACAAAGGTAATAAAACGCCCATCCGGTGACCAACTCGGCGCAACTTCCAAGCCCTCGGTACGGGTGAGATAGTAGGACTGACGAGTGGTGATATCGACGACATACAGGTCATGGCTGCCCGCTTGGTTGGACATATAGGCGATCGATCGACTATCCGGCGACCAAGTGGGAAAGAGCTTTAAGCCACCACCATGGGTCAGTTGGGTCAAATTTGCGCCATTGGCATCCATCAGATACAGATTCACTTGGTTATCGTGTTCGGCAATGAATGCAATCCAACGGCCATCGGGTGACCAAGCAGGATCCATATTTGCTGTCAAGCCTTGAGCAGGGAGCGCACGAGTCAGCCACCGTTCTTCTAGGCGATCTAAACTCATCGTGACGATTTGGCTATTTTGTTGCGATTGCGCGGCGGTAAACACCAAGCGATCGCGCCGCAGCGATCGTCCACTTGCAGTCAGTCCTAGCATTAGCCCGCAAAAGAGATAGCACAACAATCGAGCTAGGGAAGCAAGACCCATAGGAAAATTCTCACTGTCAAGGGGTTTGGGCGACTTTCAATTTAGGGCAGAATAGAGCAAGAATATAAAAGAAAGTAGGGGTTTGATCGAGAGTTGTACGATCTTAAGTATGGCTCGTTTGAGAGACACCTCAATTTGTTGTAATGACGATAACCTTTTCTTGAAGTCAGCTATGACAGAACAGCGAAACAGTTGGCAATTGCAGCAAATATCAGCGACTGCGGGAGGCTCCGTTGCGACGCCGGAAGCATCTAGCCAAACGGTGCGCAAGCCTTATCCCAACTACAAAGTGATCGTTCTTAATGACGACTTCAATACTTTTGAACATGTAGTCAATTGCCTAGTGCGATACATTCCTGGAATGGTGAGCGATCGGGCTTGGAATTTGGCTGACCAGATTCACCATGAAGGTCTAGCCACCGTTTGGACTGGCCCATTAGAACAAGCTGAGTTATATCACATGCAACTCACCCTAGAGGGCCTCACCATGGCTCCTTTAGAAACTGCCTAAAATTCCTTTGATTTAAAAACTTGCCTTCAGATAAGGAGCTTTGCCCCATGACCCAAGCCAATGCTCGGCTAGTCCTGAACCATTCCACACACATTCCGGGGCTGATTCCTATTCTCGAAAAACTCTCCCAAGAAACCGGGATTCAAAGCATTACACCGGGGGCGATTTGTCCTGTACGGGCCCACATGCCCCAGCTACGCCTACGGGTCTCTGTACCGATTCGGGGCGGGTATAAGCTGATTGCCCGTGCGGGGAAAATTGCCCAGGAAGTCTTTGTCTTGACCACCCTGGGGCAAAACGATTTAGAGGCCGCGATCGCTAAATTGTTGCAACGTTAGGGGCTACGCTAGGTCACATGATTCGTCAGTGAGCCTTCTGATTGGAGCCTCGATCGGGACATCAAGTTGTCATCAAGCATTATTGTCATCCCATATTGGGTATAGGTGGTTCCTCAGGCAAGCCTGTGCCCAATTTTCTGTCAATTTTCTGTGCTGTATGGTTTCGTGCTTCCAATTTAGTGATGCAATCCAGCCAAGCCATTCAATGGAGCAAAAAAAAGAGAATGTCTGAGCATTCTCCTAAATAGTCCTTGAGATTTAAGTTCTGTAGATGCAAAGCTAACGCAATCCAGCACAACGTCAGATCAATTACAAGGGACTGCAACCATCAGACGCCAGGAACAAGCAAAGCATTATTGAGGATCATCGTTGAACGGCGCTAACAGATTGGGCTACCAAGATTCAGACACTATTCCACCTGCTCCTTGATCGCCATTTGATTTAAGGGCAAACTTAAGGCACAGGAGAAGGTCAGCATTCCCGAAACCACTGCGGTAAACTTTAAACTGAGTAAAACGATCGACCAGTCTGGATTTATCCAGTTTTGCAACGCTGCTGCCAGACAATGCACAATCCAATAGGCAAAGCTCATGGCAAAGAGCATCCATTGGGTTTCATCTAAATCTTCTTGACGAATCGTTGGATGGTTATACAGACAAAATAAACCTAAAACGCTAGCAAAAAAAGAAATTAACAGAATAGATTGATACCAAACGGGATGGGCCATAGCGACTGTCTATTTGGTCTATTACAAGAAGAGTTGTGAAAGTCGTCGATCGAAAATACGGGGCAACTGTTTGGGGCAATTAAAACTGTTTGAGGCAATTAAATTTGTAAAAAGTAGTCTAGGGGATGGTTCGCAGAAATCGCGCAAAACCTTACAAAGAGATATATTTCAGGGCTTTTTGTAACAAATCTCAAAACTATTTTTAGACTGCTTGCTTCTATGGATCTACCGCTGATTTACCACCCTGACTACGTTGTGCCGTTACCCGCAGGGCATCGTTTCCCAATGGCTAAATTTAAAAATCTTTACGACTGCCTATTGCGGGATGGGGTGGCCACGATCGAGCAATTCCATAGACCCGATCGCCCTCCCAATGCCTGGATTGAAGCGATCCATACTCCCAGCTATGTTAACGCCTACTGCACAGGAACCCTGGATGCCAAAGCCCAACGGCGCATTGGACTGCCCTGGAGTCCGGCTCTGGTGAATCGCACCTGCACGGCGGTCGGCGGCACCCTCTTAACGGCCCAACTTGCCCTGAAAACGGGTTTGGCCTGTAATACGGCGGGCGGCACCCACCACGCATTTCCCGATTACGGCTCCGGCTTTTGCATTTTTAATGACTTGGCGATCGCGGCTCGCCATCTCCAGCGGAGCGGCGACGTTCACAAAGTCCTGATTGTGGATTTAGATGTGCACCAAGGGGATGGCACTGCCTTTATTTTCCAAGATGACGACAGCGTCTTTACCTTTTCCATGCACTGTGAAACCAACTTTCCGGGCACCAAGCAGCAAAGTGATTTGGACGTACCGCTCCGGGAAGGCATGGAAGATGAGGAATACTTACAAACCCTCGATCGCTACCTACCCGACCTCCTTACCCAGATCAAACCTGACCTAGTTTTATATGACGCTGGCACCGATCCCCACCTAGACGATCGGCTGGGAAAGCTATGTTTGACCGACACTGGCCTTTATCGCCGGGAAATGCAAGTCCTGAGCACCTGTTTATCCCTAGGCTATCCCGTCGCCTGCGTCATCGGCGGCGGCTACAGCGAGAACATGGATGCTCTGGTATACCGCCATTCGTTGCTGCATCGCGCCGCAAGCAACGTCTATCGTCAGTACCGCCTATAGTGAATTGGATAGAAATTGGCGATTTAGATAGAAATTCGTGATCTGGATAGAAATTGATAATAAAAATTAACCCTAGCTTGCCTGCCCCCTGCCCCTGCCTCTGGATACTGCCCTGGAGTCACGAATGCTATTGAGCTAACGCTCGTTGAACCTTGTTGAACTTAGTTAATGCTCGTTTCCACGGCAGGACTAGTCGTCGGCGATTCAAACTTATAGCCCACCCCTCGTACCGTTTGAATCAAGGCCGGTTGACTGGTATCGAGCTCGATTTTTTTGCGGATCTGGCCAATGTGAACATCCACGACCCGTTGATCCCCGACATATTCGTAATCCCAGACCTGTTGAATCAGATCCGATCGCCGCCAGACTTTACCGGGATGACTGGCCAAGAAATGCAGTAGATCAAATTCCAGCGCGGTTAAAGCAATGAGATCGTCATTAATTTTGACTTCTCGGCGCACTGGATCGATCACCAAGCTATTGAAGATCAAACACTGCTGTTCCGCCGTTGTGACGATGCGTTGTCGCTTGAGAATAGCACCAACCCTAGCCCCCAGTTCACCCAGGCTGAAGGGCTTAGTAATGTAGTCATCTGCCCCTTGGCTAAAGGCCCGAATCTTATCAGCTTCATCCGTGCGACTAGTCAACATCAGCACAAACACGCCCGTCCGACTTTGCATCTCCTGGCAAAGACTGTATCCATTGGCATCGGGCAAATTGACATCCAGAATGACTAAATCTGGATTAAAACTTTCAAACATTGCTAGAGCACTCTTGCCGTCCTCAGCGGACTCCACCTGAAAGTCTTGTTTGCTAAGAAAACGGTGAATAAGATTGCGAACAGCCGATTCGTCATCAACTACCAGAATTTTGGCTTGAGCCATGGCCATAACCTTGCATTTCAAGGACACAACGTGCAATAGAAGCACTCCCTACCTAGGGTAGATTGGGGCTTTCCCATAACCTCCCTCAAATCCTTAGTCCAGTGAGTGACTGAGATCACAGGACGCGATCGCGATTAGCACAAAGAATTCTTCATAAATATCCGCATTATATAAATTTATTATCAGAACTAGTATGCCCTACCTTGTCAATAAGATATCAATGTGCAGAAAGAGAGACACTAATTTAGCGAGTCAGGGGTGCAGCGAGTTGCTAATGCATCACAATAGCCTATAGTCATCGTCAATCCCCATAATCAACGCATAATTAGCTCATAGTCATCATCCTAGTCATAATCCTACACAGTCACCATTTTTAAAGTTTGCCTTGAGAGAGATACTAGAAGTTGCTCATACATCACATTATTTTATACTCTCTGAAGTTTTGTCTGAGGAGTTGTGGAGGAAGGTGACCCTGAGCTACCCTGTAACTTAACTGTGGAGTAGCGGCTAATGAGTGAGCAAAGTCCTTACGAAAAGTTGGGTGTGTCTGAAGGAGCGACTTTTGAAGAAATTCAGGCAACGCGAACTCGTTTGTTAGAGGAATATGCAGACGAACCCCAAAAGGTCGCTCAAGTCGAAGCAGCCTACGATGCTGTCTTGATGCAGCGTCTGAAGTTGCGCCAGGAAGGCAAAATTGCCGTCCCGGATGGTATTCGCTTTGCGGAGCAAGCATCCCCCTCGGTTCAGCAAAAAACAGCTTCGGTGGTCAAGGAATCGGGCCAATGGTTTCAATCCCTCCTAGGCCAAACCGATCGGTGGAGTTGGGCCTTGCCTGCGATCGTTTACTTGGCCCTCGGCACTTGGGTCGGCTTGATGCCCCAACCTCAAGGGGTACAACTGGCGATGATGGTGGCCACAGGAAGCGCTTTATATTTTTTGTATCGCAAGGAAAAACGCATCGGGAGATCGGCCCTGTGGGGGTTTGGCGGGCTGATTGGTGGATTTGTGTTGGGGACAGTAGCCTACACCCTGCTCAAGGCCGTGATTCCCGGTCTCCCTAGCGATACGATCGTGATTAGCTGGACGACTTTCCTCGTGCTCTGGGGCATTGCGAGTTTCTTGAAGTAGCCAGGGTTAGTTCTTGATTTTTTCCCTGCACGGTTTAACCCTTTGAGCTAGCTGAACTTTCTGAGCTAGCCTACCCCTCGATCGCGAGAGAAACACGATCGCCACCAACTTGTCGGAGTTGGCCCAAGATTTGCACCACTTTTTCGTAGGGCAAAGCACGATCGGCTTTTAGTAGCACGACTCCCTGCGGATCCTGTTGTAAATAGGACACCACTTGAGGCCCCAGTTCGGGTAGAGTTGCGGGTACTTTACCCAAGTACAGTCGTCCTTGGGCGTCCAGGGTGACGATCATCGGTTGGGGCGTTTTTTCTTGAGCGGTTCCTGCCTGGGTACTGGGTAGATTTACCTTAACGGCGGCCCCTTTGCCTCGGGTTAAGGTCATGGAGACGATGATAAAAAACGTCAAAATCGTCATCACCACATCCATCATCGGAACCAGGTTGACCTCAGGCATTTGAGATTTTTGGGACTGGCTTTTAAATTTCATAGCGTTTTGCAGGACATCGCATTTTGCAGGAGATCGTGAAAAGGCACAGGACATTCAGGCACAGGACATTGCAGAAAGGGCAGGGATGAACGAGGGGAGCCCAGGCACTGAGCAACCCCAATGGCTAGCCGCAGTCAAGGGCTCAATGAAGACTCAGTCAAGGGCTCAGTCAAGAGCTCAGTCAAGGGCTCAATCACTTGCCTAGTCATCAACGTGAGCTGAGATTCCCCCTGTTCGCCCACCACACTAAAAGAGCGAAGGGCCTGAACTAAAAGGTTTAGGAGGATTGGGTGGCTCCGGGGCTTGAAATTGGGGACCTAACAGATGGCTGTCAGGTTCAGTGGACGGAAAATGGTCGCGATGGAACGGCTCGTACCAGACTTGGCGATAGATTAATTCTAAATCGCTTCCCACCTTAGCAAAGTAGTCCACTTGCTTCGCTTGTAGGGTGATGGACACGCGGAAAATCATCAGAGCCACGATCGCCACAATCATCCCGCCCGCCGTCGTAATCAGAGCTTCCCCAATCCCCGCAGCGGCTTTGCTGAGGTCTACATCGGCTCCGCCGCCTTCCCCGATTTTGAGGTTGAGGAAGGTGGTAATCAAGCCTGTTACGGTTCCTAACAGCCCCAGCAAAGGAGCGACGGCTACGATCGTTTCCAGCAGCTTGTCACCCTTGCGCATTTGGGCAAACTCTTGCTCTCCGGTGGATTCTAGGGCAAGACGAAAGGTTTCGGGGCTGGGCTGTTTGAGCTGGAGGGGGGCTAGGAGAAAGCGACCGATCGGGGTATGGCTAGCGCGTTCAGCCAGTTCCTTGGCTTCGTCCAAACTGTGTTTAGCTGCATCCAGCACTTGATAGACGATCCGTTGTTCCCCTTGAAACACCCGCAGCCAAAACCAAGCACGCTCGAAGGCACAGGCGAAAGCTAGGACGGAAAGCACCACGATCGGCACCATGATGGGGCCGCCCTTGGCCACGAGTTCGTAAACCGATGACGATGACATAAAGACTCTGAATTAACAAAACGAGGTAGAAATCTTTCATCTACCCTACAAGGTCTGAGAACATCTGGCATGTGTTGGGGAACTCAGACTCTCTAAAAATTTAGTCCGGGGAGAATTGAAATCCTGCAACCTTGGTTGGCAAAGGCCCCGCTTCAGAAATGCCCTGCCGCAATGCCCTGTTGAACATGTCCTGCCGCATGCCCTGCTGAATATGCATAAGCGATCGCGACTGGAATCTATCCCTGCCAAGACCAGCACAACATGACCTATAGATACAGCCTACAGACTGATACAGCCTGGAAAACGGCAGAAGGATTCCACCCATACTACAAGATGAAGTCGATGACTTGCGATGCCATCACGTTCAATGACACTTAACCCATAACACTTAACCCATAACACTTAACCCATGACGACTTAGCGAACGCCCCTTAACCAACCACCACTCATCAACGCTAGTCAGCCGATATTTCGGTGCAATTGTGATCATTTACTTGACATTCGTGTAGTACACATACTACAAATAAATCAGTTCAACCTTTTGTCAGCTCTCTTGTCAAGTTCTTTTATCAGGTTCTCGTCAGGCTCTTTTATCAGTTTTTGTTCGTCCCTGAGAGGCTCCCGGATTATGCCCTACGAAAAGCTCAATTTATCGACTCGATCGCCCATTCTGTCCTGGGCTAACCATGATTTAGGTTACGAAGAAATTCAAATGGCGAAGAACGTCGCTTCCTTGCCGTTTATTTTCAAACATGTTTCGTTGATGCCCGATGTGCACCTCGGAAAAGGTGCTTTGGTCGGCTCAGTGATTGCCACCAAAGATGCCATTATTCCCGCCGCGATCGGGGTGGATATTGGCTGTGGCATGTGCGCCATTAAAACGCCCTACACAGCGGATCAGTTAGAGGGCAAACTCAAGAAAATTCGCCAGGACATCGAAGCTCTGATTCCGGTGGGTTTTGATGAAAATAAAGATGTCAATAAAATGGTACTGAACTGGCAGGGCTGGAAATCCTTTAAGGATTTGCATCTAGGCGTGCAGCATTTAGATGGCAAAGCCCTCAAACAAATGGGCTCCCTAGGCGGGGGCAATCATTTTATTGAAGTCTGTGTGGATACTGAAGATTCAGTGTGGTTAATGCTGCACTCCGGTTCCCGCAACATTGGTAACATGTTGGCGAAAAACCATATCCAAACCGGACGGGAATTGGCCAAAATGGCTGGTGAAAAGCTCCCTGACCCGGAATTAGCCTACTTTGTGGAAGGTACCCCAGAATTTGCAGCCTACTGGCGGGATTTGCAATGGGCACAACAGTACGCCCAATTTAATCGCGACGTGATGATGGCGCGGTTTAAGCAAATTATGGAACGCCATTTGGCGGGGGGCAAACCGTTTAAGCCTACCCTCTCGGTGAACTGCCACCATAACTACGCAGAACGGGAAACCCACTACGGCGAAAGGGTCTATGTCACCCGCAAAGGGGCTGTACGGGCTCAGGAAGGGGACTTAGGGATTATTCCCGGTTCCATGGGTGCGAAATCCTATATCGTGCGCGGTAAAGGTTGTGCAGAAAGCTATTGTTCCTGTTCCCACGGGGCGGGACGGTTGCTCTCCCGATCGAAGGCCAAACGCACCTATACCCTAGATGACTTGGTTCAGCAAACCCAAGGGATTGAATGCCGTAAGGATGAAGGCATCATTGATGAAATCCCAGCGGCTTACAAACCGATCGAACAGGTGATGGAAAACCAAAACGATTTGGTGGAAGTGGTTGCAACGCTGAAGCAAGTGGTTTGTGTCAAAGGATAGGAATCATCCAATTTTTCAGCCAGTGAAGGGTCATCCTTCAGCGAGAAACTTCAGAAAGATAATCCAAAAGGGAGGTTATAACCTCCCTTTTTTCTGGAATCCAGTGTTGAGCCTCTCAACAGATCGGAGATCATTCCCTGAGATCACTCCTGGAGATCACTCCTGCTGAATCTGGCTTAACTTACGTGCAGTCTGAGTTCTAACGAATCACGATCGTGATAGTTTTGCTCTGGCGATCGATCGTGAGCGTATCACCCAGCCCGTCACTATTACTGACCTCAGTTTGATTGTTAATTACTGATCCGTGATTGTGGTTAACAGGATTTGCTGTTCCAGCTCCTGCTTGACCACCCCGAATCACCTGACCATTTATCTTGCTACCATTTGCCTCATTCATTGGCGTTTGATTAGGCTGAACATTCATGGCTGTCCGCGCAGAACCCGGTCGCCAGAATGTGTATGACCAGTTAATTGACCAGCGATAACTCCAGCCTTGGCTGGCTGAACCATTAGCCTTGAGTAACAGCGTGTTGAATTTGACATCTTGATTGGTCATCGGATCGAGCATATTGCCGGGATTGGGGCGATACTCGAAGCGATCGATTTCCGTTGACCAATCATCCGTGTGGGATGTCAGCGTTACCGCATCCAATCGCACCGTATTTAAACTGGGATTGAATATCCTGAAACTAACTCGCATAAAGCACTCCTGCCCCGAGCCAATAAATTCTGGCTGGGCATTGAGTTCAAACCAGATGGGACGCATCATTTCCAAGGCTTTCAGACAGTTAATGCGGCCATAGCCATATTCTGGATCACGGCCTGCGGTGCCCAGTTCGTTGGCACTAAGGTGAATAATATCTTCCACTTCCCACGATCGCAGATTGGGATCAGCGGAGAGCATGAGGCCCATCAACCCAGCAACGTGGGGTGTGGCGGAGGAAGTGCCGTTGAAGTTGGGAATGTAGTTGGTTCCCGTATACCCTGCGGCTCCGGTGATATCGGTGGTGTAGATGTGCACCCCCGGTGCAACGACATCCACTTCCGGGCCATAGTTAGATCCCCACCAGTTTTCCCCATCCAAGCTGGTTTTACTCTTGCGTTGATCCCACTCGTTGCTGGCTCCCACCGCGAGCAAACCCGGAATCGTTGGGGACAAATTGGCGGGATAGGCCACCTGATTCAGGTCGGAATTAGCCGTGGCGATCGCGATCGCACAGCCCTTGCCGCCCCGCCCATTGGTTTGCGAATATTGGAACGCGCTAGTAATGGCCGTACTGGGTGCCCCCCCACCCCAGGAGTTGGACAGAACATCCGCACCTCGGTTCACCGCTGTGCGAACACCGTCAGCAATCATGGCGTCACTGGTGACCCAACCGCGCCCGTTGCCATAGGCAATGCGAATCGGCAAAATCTTACAGTTCGGTGCAACCCCCGCTCCGCCGAGACCGTTGTTTGCCTTGGCCGCTACAATCCCTGCGCAGGAGGTTCCATGGCCGTCACGGGGCCGGGGGGAGGGGTTATCACTGCGGGTCACAGCATCATAGCCCGGAAGCTTGTATTCAATATCTTCATGCTGCAAATCGCAGCCTTCATCGATCACCGCGATCGTAATATTGGGGCTCCCCATGGTGATGTTCCAAGCATCCGGGGCTTTAATTTTTTGCAATCCCCATTGGGAACCAAATCCCGGATCGTTAACGGTGGCTTGTACAGTGGGAGTATCGGCACTGGGTGCAGGGGTCGATCGTTTGCCAGGTGCTTTGGGTTGGTTTTTATGGTTACCGGCTTTGGCGGGGGGAGGGGCCATTAAAGAGGCTCCATTCGTCAACCCACGGCTGCTGGGTCGCTGGGTCAGACGCACAAAGTTAGGTTGAGAATATTCGGTGAGTTGACTTTCGTGCAGCGTATTGGCGATCGTAATCGTATCTTCTGGATTTTGCACCCCGACTAAATAGGAATCCGGTTCAGGATAATCGGTTTGTAAAACGGTGATGTGATTATCGCGGAAGAGGCGATCGCGATCGGCGGGGGCAATTCCAGGTTTGAATTTCACCAGAATTTCGCCCACAAGAACTAACCCTTCTTCGGTACCCGCATTCGCAACTTCATAGACCGATGGCCCGAGGGTCATTTCCGGTTGAGCCGTGACGAAGGAGGCAATGTTATGGGCACTGGCAAAGGCGGGGGAGGCGCTCCGTCCTTCATTCACCCGAATAATCGCCAAGTTATATTGGGGTAATTCAAAAACTTCGCTTGTAGGATCGTTTTCAACTAAATTGCTAGCTAGCTGATGCACATCCGCCGATGCATTCATGGAGCTCGCCCGATCGGGCCGCACAGCAATAAAGGTTTGGGAAGGGGCGATCGGAATGCGTTGTCCATCGGCATAGTAAAACGTTTGGGGTGCATCGGGAGCTACCTGAGTGGTCATAGCCATAAACTCCTAGATATTAATTACAAAAATACTGGTGACTCATGAGTTGAATTGCTGGGAGCAATTTCTACCTATGATTAATCTAACGTTCAGGATTAATCGAGAACCAATGAAATACGGAATATCGATCGGGGTTAAATTCAACAACTAATAGAACGGCTTGATCAGTAACAGCCATTCTGAATGTCGATCGAATCAATACAGTGTCTCAATCCGATCGCCTCAATCACAAGAGTCCTGAAAAATCGATAGTCCTGAAAAATCGATCCCGAAATATGCAGCAATCTGCATACTTTTTATTTGAGCTATCAATCAGCGAACAATCAAGTCAGACAAAGGTTTCAGACAAAGGTTCCAGACAAAGGTTTCAGACAAAGGCATCAGACAAAGGTTTCAGACAAAAGTGAACGTCACGCCCACATATCCATCGAACGAGAATGATTTAAACCGGAGTGAAGCGTTACGAACACTACCATTCTGATCGATCTTGAGAAAAATGGAACTTACCCGTTTGGGTAATTTAATATTTGCAAGGTTTGAATATTCTTTGAATATTCAATGTCTCAAGCTTCCCATCCAGCAGGCTTTGGGACTATCAACAAACGCCACTACCACAAATGGGTGATCCATTAGCCCCAATGCTGTAGGCTGCACACGAATTCCTTGGCACCAGATCTGATCGCGCCAAGACGGTGATCAAGCAACGGCTCTGACTCAGTAAAGACTGTAGCTCTCACTCAGCAACGACGTTTACCCAAAAGATTTTTACTCAAACAACGTTTACCCGTAGGACTTCGCCAAGCCCGCCATCAACGTCTGCATGCGATCGATCAAGGTTTGTACGTTCGTCGCAACCTGTGGAGACAACCGGCCATTGGCAGGACTGGAGTAGTCTTTCTTAATATGCTCCAGCATGACGTAAATATCGAGGATTTCTGCCTTCATCCGATCGAGACTCAAAATAACCTCGCGCGGCGTGGACTGGGGTTGAATTTGAGCCACTGCCGATTGCAGCGCAGTCATAGACTGTGTTAGCAAGACTTCCACATCCCCCAGGCAGGATGACCTCTCACCACTGGGATAGGCGGGACTGGGCACCAGTTCTAGCGAAATGTGACCCTGTAGTGACTGCTCAAAGGGCTGATGATTAAAATGCGAGAACATAGCTGAATTCCTCTCACGGGGGCTAAGGGGACTGTAAGATGCTCAGGCTAATATCTACGGTTCTGATCAACTCGACTCGGATTTACCTAACGGATTTGCATCACTCCATATTTGATCAATCGATCGAGCCTCTGGGATTTGTCAAAATATCCATCGGTCACAACATCCATTGGTCAAAATATCCGCTGGTCGAAACATCCACTGGTCAAGCCATCAAAGCAGGCAGTGATTTCACCACTTTCGTCACTCCTCACCTGAATCATGGACAACTTTATTCACGATCAAACGAGTTATCCCACCAAACCACACAGGGAACCAAGCTCAGGACATTCAAGCTCAGGACATTTCGTAGAAACTCACTTCAGAACTCTATTGTTATGCCCTGTCATCTGTCATGACCTAATCAATTGCCATGACCTATCACCAACTTTTCTACTCAGTCATCTTGAGTTAAGTTATTTTTCGTTAAGCCATGATTTTAGAATACTGAAAGATATTGTTGGGTGAATTTATAAAATATTACAAATATTTTGGTTCCTCAATGAAATAAACGTACTCTAACTATTATACATGACTAAATTTTGAGGGAATCCTCAGGTTAAGACAATTGAAAGTTTTTAAGGACAATTTCAGGTCAGCCGGGGAGCATATTCTGTCGGATCATTGGCTGGCACGCAACCGCTACAACTCGCCTGGAGACTGTGGAATTGGTTACGTTCCGCCCACAATGGCCTATGCTATGCTGCCTTTGGCTGCAAACCTGTGAAACGGGAATCTGTGAACGACTATGCTCTCCTACCGCGCCAGTGGCATTTTGCTTCATCCAACCTCCTTTCCCAGTCGCTTCGGGATTGGTGACTTAGGCGCTTCGGCTCGACAATTTATTGATTTTTTGGCGGGAGCTGGGCAGCAGTTCTGGCAAGTTCTGCCCCTAGGCCCCACGAGCTTTGGCAATTCTCCCTACATGTGCTACTCAGCGTTAGCTGGGAATCCGCTGTTGATTAGTCTAGAGATCTTGCAGCAACAGGGTTTGCTGGATGAGCATGATCTGGCCAACTATCCGGAGTTTCCGCTAGATACGGTGGATTTCGATCGCGTCATCGAAGCCAAGTATCCCCTTTACCGCAAAGCTTGGCAGCAATTTCAAACGATCGCGGTGCAGGGGCCGAAACCGGAACCGGTTGTACTCCCGGACGTGGATGTAAATGCTGAAACCGGGAGCGATGAAACGCCAGAACCCGAAGAACCGCCGATCGTCCATTATTGGGTCGATTTTGAAGAGTTTTGCCACGCTAAAGCCTCTTGGTTAGATGACTACGCGCTGTTTATGGCCCTGAAGCTGGCCCACGAGGGTCAGAGTTGGTACGAGTGGCCGAAGGAGATTGCGTGGCGCAAACCGGATGCGGTGATGCAATGGTCGCAAACCCTGCAAGCCGAAATTGCATTCCAGAAATATTTGCAGTTTGAGTTTTTCCGGCAATGGCAAGCCATTAAATCCTATGCCACCGATCGCCGCGTTCAAATCATTGGCGATATTCCAATCTACGTGGCCCATGACAGTGCCGATGTCTGGGCACAACCAAAAAACTTTTCCTTGGATGAAGATACAGGCGTTGTGTCGCAGATGGCAGGCGTCCCACCGGACTATTTCAGTGAAACAGGGCAATTATGGGGAAATCCCGTCTACAACTGGGAATATCTCCAGCAAACGAACTTTGCTTGGTGGATTCAGCGTTTTGAAGGGATGTTGGATCTAGTAGATTGGATCCGAATTGACCATTTTCGTGGGTTTGAAGCCTTTTGGTCGGTGCCAGAAGGGGAAGAGACAGCGATGAATGGGGGCTGGGTAAAGGCTCCTGGGGATGAGTTCTTTACAGTGCTGCGGGAAAAACTGGGTAAGCTACCGATTTTGGCGGAGGATTTGGGGGTGATTACGCCGGAAGTGGAAGCGCTGCGGGATAAGTTCGACTTTCCGGGGATGAAGGTGTTGCATTTTGCCTTTGGTTCGGATCCGGCGAATCCGTTCTTGCCGTTTAACTATCCCCGCAATTGCTTGGTGTACACCGGAACCCACGATAACGACACCACCGTAGGCTGGTTTGAGAAGTTGAACGATTGGGAGCGAGACAATTTGCTGGTGCACATTGGGGCGGTCAGTCCCGAGGGCATTCATTGGGATTTAATCCGGCTTGCCCTCAGTTCTGTGGCAAATTTAGCAATTATTCCGTTCCAGGATTTGTTCGGGCTGGGATCGGATGCACGGATGAACTACCCAGGGAAACCGGAAGGCAATTGGGGATGGTGCTATCGAGAAGAGGCGATTCAAACGGACTGGATTCGCGATCGCCTGCGGCGGATGACTGAGCGGTTTGGCCGGTTGCCCTATTAGCGGTTTGACTGGTTGCCCTATAATTTAGCGGGTTAGCCCACTTGCGAGGCGAGGCAAGACCCATCCAGGCGACTTGGGGAATCTCTTGGGGGATCTCATCCGATCGCCTTTCAGGAAAGGGCTTAGGTTAGGATGTAGTCGAAGCAATTGTGACGCTCTTGCATCCTATGGCCCGCTTTCTCAGTCAATTGGTTGGTTTTGCACTCATCATTGCTGGCGTTTATTTTCTAAGCCAGAATATTATTTTTACGACCCAGACAGCCGGTTACTGGTGGAAGGCGATTCCCGCAACGGGATCGATTCTGACGGTGCTTTCTGGGATTTTTTTCTTGGTGTCGGCCCGATCGAGTAACCGGGAAATTGGCTGGATTCTAGTGGGGCTGGGCATTGTGCTTGCGTTTCTCAGTGGTGGCATTATTGTTAAGCCCACGTCGCTTTGGACGTTTTTTGTGTCTGCGTTAGCGTTTGTGACGGGCTATAAGTTCGTGACAACTGGGCGCTGGCGTTGGTAGCACTTTCGGCATTCCTTCAACCCGTATGTACAAATTACATTGCAAGCCAGGGAATAGGGATCTTTGCTGAAAAATACAATGTAATAGTGTAGAGAAGTATCATGAGCAGGGCAACAATAGAAATCATGTAGTTGCCTTGCTTAAGTTGATATAAATGATCAATAAAAACATTGCCTACAATAACGAAAAGTACAGCAGCAATGAAAATACTGAGACAGGATACGGATGGATGGACGATCGGAGCGATCTGAAATATCAAGTCGAAGAGCTTCCCCATAGCGATCAGCCAGACTAGTAGCCCGATCGGGGTTCCGTAGATAAAACCTGTGGTAATACCAAAGGAACGCAGAAAACCCGGTGAATCTGGATTACTGCCACCCATAATCGCGATGTAAAAGGTGAGGCATAAGGTGAGCGGAGAGAGTAGCAGGTTCAGAATGATCAAGCCTTTCAATAGTTCTGAGACGGCAATCATAGACATTAAAATCTCTTGGATCATGTTGAGTTGGGATCATGGGAGCGGTTCTGGATCGTCTCTACGATATTTCATGCATTTGATTTTCGCCCACCCTCCAGATAAGCGAAGCGATCGCGTCCATCATGCTTAGCGAGGTAGAGAGCTTCGTCGGCAGATTGAAGCAATTGATCAGGCAACATGTGCGGGCTGGGAATGACCCAAGCCACACCCACACTAATCGTCACCCGACCATGAATCGATCCTTCGTGAGGAATGTCTAAAGACCGCACTGCTTGACAGATTATCTCAGCGATCGTGATTGCACCTTCTTTTCCTGTATTGGGTAAAATGATTCCAAATTCCTCGCCTCCATAACGCGCCACAAGATCACCATCTCTTTTTAGACTTTTTTCAATAACGCCTGCTACTTGCTTCAGGCATTGATCTCCTGCTAGATGTCCATAGGTATCATTAAAGCGTTTGAAAAAATCCACGTCGCAAAGTAACACACCTAAAAAGGTATTGGAGCGTCCAAGCTGCTGCCAAAGCCGATCTAAGTGGAGGTCAAATAGTCGTCGATTGGCAATTTGAGTGAGTCCGTCTAGATTCACCAACAAATTCAATCTAGTATTGGTATCCCTTAATATTTCAGCCTGTTGCTCAATAGTACGCCGATTGACAAAATTTGATACTATTGAATCAAACAGAGAAGTTGCAATAATTAAAGCAAAACCTGTGGATAAAGCTCCAGAAAGATAGGCTACTACACAGTTGGCAACAGAGAAATCAACACTAAAAATAGAAATGTAGTATACATAGAACAAGAAATTGAGAAGATAAATGACAAGATTAATCTTAATAGGTCTATAAAAAAGTGAAGCATAAATAAAGAGCCCAACTATATAAGGAGAATTTAATCCTGTATTTGTCCAAGTAATTGCGAACACTCCATCAAAAAGAATAACTAAACTAATCAAATAGATATTGGTTGCTTGAATATTCCTGGGTTGCAAGTCTCCAGGAGATCGCACAGCTTTATTGCTAAACAGTAAATAAGCAGAAACGGCAAAAATTCCAACACCTAATGGGGGCATTAATGCAAGGGCATGGGAAAAACTAGTCTCAGGAATAAAAAAATCTTTAGAAACAATCAGTGGAATGGTAAAAACTGGGTAGATTAGGGTAATCCAAGCCACTGCCCGAGCCCTGAGGTAGCGAATATGGTGCCACTCTGCTAGAAAATCCTGCCGCCATTCCAAGGGTATTGCAGTAGTTGAGCGAAACCATGTTGAAATTTTCATGTTTAAGATTAAAGCGTGAGATACTCACTAATTATTGAGTTGAGATTTATGTCGGCTGTGCAGTTAGACCGCGCCTCACCGATCGTTGCTAAATGGGGTCACAACGCCTCAATCTTAACAGTACCAGCCTCAATGGGATCCACCTGTAATCGAAACCATAGAGTAACGACATTTCAAGTCGTAGCCCTGTGAAATACCCTGAAATAACACCAAAATTTGGATAAGGGGCTAAGAGTAGTACTTTTGTTCAGAATGGAGGTCAAGATTATAGCAGGAACTCGTCGGCAATTTATGGCAGAATTTAAAGCAAAAGTGGTCTTGCAATTGGTGAGCGGGAACAAACCGCCAGTGAGCTTTGTCGAACGCATAAGCTGAATCCAAACGTCCTGAATCGATGGCGCACGGAGATGGTAGAGAAAGCCAGCGTCTCGCAACTTTACGGAAACAGATGAACAGATAGAACAGTTTTGGGAAGACATGTGGAGTTGTTTATCCAATGTGCTGCGCTCAATCGTATGATTGGTATCACCAAATCCGATAGCTACAAGGTTGAAGCCTAATACCAAGACTTTCCAAAGGTGAATCTGACTGTTTTTCTAATCATGCAACAAAGCCAAGACGTTGACATGAAGAGAATGCATTCGTCGTTAGGTTATCTAACACTGGAGGAATACGAAAAGAATCTAATGAACAACAAACAACAGAGGTAGCCATTTGGCAAAAAGGAGAAAAGCTCCTTAGATGTTGCCTTTTCGAGAAGGAAAGAGTCACTTCATGGTGCTGACTTGCTCCTTGCGGCTTTGCCATAGAAGTCACATAATCCCGTTACCCACCGAGTCGAATTAGCCAGAAATAGAAGGTGGTGCAGTCAGTCAATACACCACACCACTACCTAGCACATCTGGAAGATCTTGTTTTACATGCTGATTTAAATCCCGATCGCTTCTGCTTGTCCCAGATTGGTCAGGAACTTCATCGCACTTGCGATCGCGTTAGCACAGTCATAGGGCGAACTTTGGTAGAACGCACTCCAAGCCGATGCCTTGTGCTCATCGTAGGAATGGGCGTGGTGGGGATACTTCTGCAACCAAGCCAGACGCACCGCGTGACCAATCAACACATCCAACACCAGGTACTCTTCAATCTTGAAGTCCGGGTTCTTCTGCGCGATCGCCGCCAACTCCATCAACGCCTCAATATTCACTTGCCGATATTCCGGCGCTTGAATTTTGTTAATCAAGTGTTCCACCCGTAGCGCAAAATTCGTTTCCCCCGGCGTCATTTCACTGATGAGCAATTCACTATCCAAGCGATTTCGCCGCTCTAGCTTGTCGCCAATCACCAACCCCTTACAGTGATTCAACACCTGCCAGACATTGCGGTAGAAGTCCCGAGGAATCGTACCCCGCCCTCCTTCCCGTTGGCGCATCCGTAGCCAATCTTGATCGCTTTCTCGATCGGTTTCCGTTGGCACGATCCAATCAATTTCCTGATCCTGAACCTTTAAGTGCAGTGACTCCTGACTGAATAAAGTCTGATTCAGCGTATCGTAACCTTCCAGAATGTGATGTAGCCGCTTGTAGATATCATAGGGACTCAGTTGCAACAATGCCTCGTAGGCTTCATCCTGCGTCACTTGCAGTTCCCGCGCCAGATCGCTGGTGAGTAGAATAATGAGATACCCCACCCGTGCAGTTAACAAGCCCTTCAACAGTGTCGGCTCCGCTTTAATCAACAGACTGAGATACACCAGAATTTCCTGGGTCAACACGCGATCGCGAATATCTTCCCGACAGAAGTGACGAATTTTATCCAACAGATCATGCAACGGCAACGGTTGCGTAATCACCGCGTCTTCACTGTAAGCACGACCGACCGAAATTTGCTTCTGACGAATCAGAATATCCGTCACCGCATCGGACAGCCCAATATCCACCTTATCCAACAGACCTGCCGCCCGTCGCACAATGCCCCAGTAGGGATTGCCCTGGGCATCGCCCCGGCTCGCCTTATTGTAAATCTCTTCAATCAGACGACCCACCACCACGGGCTGTCCTGGCCCCACCAATCCCGTATCAAAAATAATGCCCTTGAGGCGCAGTAACGTACTGAGAATCTCAATCTGTTCGTAGAGATTTTGGCTCTCCCGTAGCTTTTGCACTAGCAATGTCGTATCCGTTTCCTGCTCCAGCATAAATTCCTGGAAGCTGGATAGGGGCTGGGTTTGCGCCGGATCAAAACTCAGGTATTGCCGAAGGGAATTGAGATCCAAATAGGTCGTATTTTCCAACTCTGGCAAAAAGTCTAGTCTGGCTCGGCTGGCCGTCAACATCAACTGGTTTAAATTGCCCACAGTGACCGTCGCCTCACCACAGCGACCATCTTGCAACTCCTGCATCAGCCCCAACAACGCATCCTGGCCCCGCTCCAGCATGTCATGGGTCAGCAACAGGGTCACGATCGGTCGCCCCAACTGCCGCCAATGCCGATGGATGTAGGACAGTTCGCTCTTAATGTTGGACACCAGGAAGTGATAGTCCAAGGTCAGATAGAATTTCTGTTCATCCAAAAACGCTGGCAGGAAGACCATCACCTGATCCCGCATTTGGAAGACCTTGGAAGTCGTCAAACTGCGCATCAGGCGAAAAGGCCGTCCCGACAAATTCAACTTATCGTTCTTGCCGACTTGAGTATAGGCTAACGATAAATCACGGGCTTGGCGGACTTGGATCGGCTCAATTTGGCTCAGGGTTTGGGTGGGAATGTTGTAGGCTGCTAGGCGATTTTGTAACTCCTCATCCTCCGCCAGTAGGGCAATCTGCACCGTGGCTTTGCGAATGTAGCCCACGCGGGTGTGGATGGCCAGGGGATCGATGTCGCCCACCGATAGCAACCCCTCGTGGAGCAGTTGGGCCAGGTAATACAGGCTTTGCGCCCAAACCAGGGGCACGTTGTCATTGGGCAGACGGGGCTGGCTGCGGGGAGCTTGCTTTTCCGCCTCGATCGCCTCAGCGGGAACGTAGTAGACCTCCGGCAGCAGTTTGATGCCATCCCGATCGACGGCTAAGTCATTGAGTTTTTCTAGATAGAAGGTCGTCTGCTGGCGATCGCCCCGGAACAGGCCATCCAGCGCCAGGTAGGTGAAAAAGAGCGGCCATTCGCACTCGATATGCTCAAACTGCTTCAGTTCCGTCGGTTCGTAGTGCAGGCGGCTGGTGTCTTCAATCACCGTTTGGTGGCCGTCCCGAAGAAAGCGCTTGCAGCCGTAGTTGCCTTGCAGCAGATCGATAATTTTTTGGCGGGTGCGTTCTACAAGATCGGGATCTTCGATCGCGAAGGCCGGAAAACTAATCACGCTCAGCAGCGCCGAATCCACTTCCTTCGACAACGATTCCCGAGGTAGGAGCGACTTCAGGGTAATGCGGCAACGGGCAATTTCATCGGGCAGAACGTGAATGACTGAAACTTTGCTGCCCTTAGTGCCAAACAGGTTGAGGCCGTTCATAGCTTCCAGGGCGGCCTTGGCCATACCGATCGAACTCGCGTTCAGTTCTACGCTACCGTGGTTAATTTTATTGCCCCGCTCCCAAATGCCATAGTCTGGGGTGCGGTAGGCGCGGCCAATGTAGTAGACGAGATTCTGGACAAAATCGACTTCATCCTGGGTGTAAACAATTTCCAAGCCCGAGCTGGTCATCTGCGCCAGCATCAGCAGAAAAATGGAGGTGGCATCTACCTGCAAGTGGCCCCAACCATCATCGGGAACGACAGTATCGCCGCTGGTGGTGCTGTACTTGGCATGGAGGGAATCCATGGGCGATTGGGTCTGTTTGAAGCGTTCGACCTTGTGGCACTGGCGCATCATGGCAAACAGCAAGCCGCGCATCAGCTTGATGACGGCATGTTCCAGTTCGTAGGTGCGGCCTTGGTCGAGATCAATTTTGCGGTAGGACAGCGCCAAGCCCCACACCGCCAGAATGCTGTAGACGTTATCCCGCACCCAGGCATCGGTATAGTCGCCGTGGGCATTGACCGCCGTACTCGCCGGCAGTAGACCCGTGATGGGATTTTGCCGCGAAAGGATAACCGTCTGAATTTCCTGGTAGTAGCGATCGAGACGTGCTTCCAAATCCGAAGATACAAAAACCATGCCAGTAGGGTTGGGGATAGAGAATGGGGGTTAGGGAATTATGAATGGAGAAGGTGTAGTTAAATCTAGAATTCAAACAAACGGTGATTCCGATAAATGGTCATTTAATCGTGTAATGAAACCAGAGGTAAAAGTCCAGAGGCAAAAAAGTGAAATTGCAATCCTCCAAAAGTTACCCTCATTTTTACGTCATGACTAGGGGGCATTGGCGATACTGGATATCCACACTTCCGACTCTCCGGATACATCACAATTTATTGACATTCTATTGACATTGCCAGATTGTTCAGGAGTTCAAAACCCGTTACAGATGGACTGGCTGAGACGATCGTTTAAGTCCCACCCTTCACCATTTACTTCTCCTAAAAAATGAAGAAAAGATTAAGATTGGCTTTTTTATTGTAGATCGAAGCGTGTAGATCCCAGCGATCGAACACCCATCCACCGGAGGTTTTTATGGCACGTCGTTATAATGAACAGCAAGCTCCCCTAGTAAAGATCGTCTATTCCAAAATGATGGTTAAGGGTAGAACAGAATTGATTCCCATGGAACTCTATGCCGACGGTACGGTTAAGCGCAGTATCTATTGAGAAGAACCTGGTCAGTGAGAAGAATTTGAACTGCAAGCTGATGGAATTCCGATAGCATCTTTATAAGGCGCTATGGCCCTAGGGGGTGGGAATGGATTGATTAGGATTCAAATGGGTCTGCTGAATTCGATCGTAGGGCGGTTCGCAGCGCTGGCTGTAGTAGAGTGTTGCATCTCCAAGCAGGAATTGGTTGGCACCCCCGATCGTGTAGGCTGTCGCCACACCATCCCCTAAGCAATCAACGTGGTCATGAATGGTTTCATTGCCTGTGAAGCGATCGAACAAAGGTTGATGAATCGCTGGACGATAGCCAAAAACAAATTGAAAAAATTTCGCAGCATCGGATGTGCTGTAGGTGAATTCCTGAGCATTATTGTTATCATCCATTGTCAAATGAATGGATTGGGCCCGATCGTCTGCAAAAATCACAAAAAACTTGGCTTGGGGATAACTAGAAAAAATGCGACGTAGTTTACTGGGGTTATAGGTATACGTCACACGAGTAATTCCATCGGGATCACGGTGGGTTAATTTTGTCCAGTAGCGCCCAAAGGCTTTTTCGATCGTGGCAGGGGATTGATTCAGCACCGCCCGTCCAGCAAAGGCAGGATCGATCCCGATGGCAAGGCTGCCGGTTAACCCAAGGGCAATGGCGATCCTGAACCAGCATTTTGTGCTTCCTAACTGCATAGAAAGACCTCCTGCTAGTCATCATAGCGGGAGATTCCTGGGATCTGAACCGAGGATTAGGATTTCACCTTTTGCAAGCGCTCCACCATCAACCGAAAGGGGCCACCCGCCGTTTCTCCAAAGGACTGCACGCGGATGATGTATTCCCCAGGTTTGGTAATGCGCATGAAGAGTAACGAGTTCGGCGTTCCGTCGGGGCCATCGTCATTTTCACCAATCTTGCTGCCATCCTGGGTCATCAACACCACCATGGGATCAAAGACATCGGACACGAGGTCGATCGCAATTTGATCCCCAGCCTTCAACACCACCAGATAATCCCGAGCAAATCCGCCCTGCCCCGTGGGAATATCCCGATCGGTTAAGCTATCCCGGATTTCCTGCCCCGGCGTGAGGCGAATGGGAACATAGACCCGATTTTCTGCCAATGCAGGCCGGATTGCAGCGACGCCGATCGCCGCTAGGGACAAACTCGACACGATCGCGCTTTTCAGGAAATGCCGCATAGGGAACCACCGAAACTCAACATCCAACAAACATCCAACAAACATCCAATGAACATCCAACAAACAGAGCCAGTTACTGCCCTTGATTCATTCTCTTTTCAAGTTCAGCCAAGGGAACACCGCCAGAAAAGGCTTGACCATTCATGATGAAGAAGGGCGTGCCATCAATGCCCAACTGATCCCCCAGGGCTTGGTCTTTGGCCACCGCAGCGGCGGCAGCAGCACTGGTACGATCGCGTTCAAATTTGGCCAGATCCAGCTTCAACGACGTGGCAATGGCGGAATAGGTTGCTGAGTTGAGGGATTTCTGTTGGGCGAAGAGGGCGTCGTGGTATTCCCAGAACTTGCCCTGTTGTTGCGCGGCCCAGGAAGCTTTGGCCGCATTGACTGCTTCCGGATGGATGGAGCTGAGGGGGAAATGCTTGTAGACGAGGGTGACTTTGTCGGGATATTTTTTGACAAATTCCTTGAGGGTTGGGATGACACCAGCGCAATAGGGACATTGAAAATCGGAGAACTCAAAGAGCACCACTTTGCCCAAGGGTGCACCCAGGGTTGGGGAGGATCCGATCGCGGCTTTGGGGTTAGTTTTAAGCTGATCGAGCAGGGCTTGTTGGGCTTGTTGGGCCTGCTTGGCCTGATCTTGCTGGTATTTGCGCACGGATTCCAAAATCACTTCAGGATGCTTGCGCAAGACTTCTAGAACCTGCTGCTCGAACTGGGGATCGATTTTGGTTTCAGCTTGGACGGGCACTTTGGAACAACTGAAGAGGGCAATGCAAACTGCTAAAAGTCCCGCGATCGCGGTTTTCCGACTCACCCAGTTCTTTTTGACCCAGCTATTTTTGCCCAACCACGAATTTTTCACCATCGTCTTGTTCTCAAGCAGCTTTTTCAGTATAGGCAACCGGGTATAGGTTGAAAATGAACTTTGCAATTTTGGCGTTGCAATTTCAGCTTTAGGGCTACTTGAGAAGGATGAAACTACTTGAGAACAATGATCCCCGGAGATGGAAGCTGAGGTTTAGGCGATAGGCTCGATGTGGAGGAGGTTTTGCACGTCCCTTAAGGGCAGATGCCAGATCGCCTCCGGTTGCCAATTGCCAACGTCCAAACGGGAGGCATGGCCTCGCTGGTAGGCGGTGCGGAGCCGCTGCTGGAGCTGCTGGGGGGAGGTTTGGAGGGCGCGGCGGTGGTGGTGAATTATCCGCAGGAGGCCCAAACCGATGATGACGTGGGCCAGCCGAAACTGGGCCCCTAGGAGGAAGGCTTGGACTTCGGCTTCGCCGATCGGGTTGGTGCCGTAGCCTGTGAGAACGTGGACAATGTCGTGGAGTTGTTTGCGGCGTGGCCCAGTCGTGAGGGGTTGCAGGTGGTGCTGTTCCAAAAATTCAACGACGCAGTAGCCCAGGGTTCCGGCGGGAAGCTGGCTCAGTTCTTCTAGGCAAATGACGGTGGGAACGTTGATGCCTAAACGATCGCCGATGCGATCGACGCGGTCTAAAAAGGTGGGAACGGAGAAGAGTTTGCCTAAGCCAGCATTGGATAGGGGTGGGAGAGTGGAAGGGTGGGAGGAATCGATCGATTGCATCAGAGGAACCTCGTGATTGGGATTCAGTTCGAGTGGGTTGATGCTGCGATCGTAGGGGATCGGCCAGGGCATAGGCTTGAAGCGAAAGTCCTATTTGGGGCAAGGTTCGGTGGCAGATGACCTAGGACTAAAGTCGGATGGGAATTTCGATGACGAATTTGGAGCCTTGGCCAGGGGTGGAGTCGCACCAAAGTTTCCCCTGATGTTTTTCCGTCACTATTTGGTAGCTGATAGATAACCCAAGACCCGTTCCTTTGCCGATCGGCTTGGTGGTGAAGAAAGGATCAAAAATTCGCGATCGTAGAGCTTCCGGAATTCCTGTACCGTTGTCTTTGATGACAACTTCAACACATTGGTTAGCATTGACTTTTGTAGAGATCCAAATGGTGGGAGATAGGGGGGGTTGACGATTCTTATTTCGTTGTCTTTCCGAGTTTTCTAATGCATCAATTGAGTTACTAATTAAGCTCATAAAGACTTGATTGATTTGTCCTGGATAGCATGCAATCAACGGCAATTCTCCGTAGTCTTTGACCACTTGAATGGCTGTCAAGTTGGGCATCTCCAAGAGGCGATGCTGCAAAATCAGGAGGGTACTATCGATGCCTTGGTGTAAATCTACGGTCTTGAATTCTGCCTCATCTAAACGAGAAAAGTTCCGTAGAGATAATACAATCTGCTGAATTCGTTCCGTTCCCGTCTGCATTGACCGCAGAATTTTGCTGCAATCTTGTTCAACAAATGCGAGATCGATGTCATCCAAATTGGCCTGAAGGACTGCGGGAGGCTCTGGGTAGAAAAGTTGATAGGCTTGTACGACTTCTAGGAGATCTCGTACATAGCGATCGAGATGTTTGATGTTGCCATGGATGAAGCTGACTGGGTTATTGATTTCGTGGGCAATTCCCGCGACCAATTGCCCTAGGGATGTCATTTTTTCGTTTTGAATAATTTGAACTTGCGTCGCGTGCAGTTGTTGCAGTAATGATTCAAGTTCACGATTTTTGAGGCTGAGTTCTTGAGTGCGATCGGCAACTTTTTGTTCGAGCTTTTGATTATATTCCTGGAGTTGTTCTGCTTGGGTTTGCAATTGTTGAGCCGATCGTCGGAGTTCTTGCTCAACGAATTCCCGTTGTTGATTTTCAGTTCTTAAGGGTTTATAGGTAAAGTAGTAGAGCGCAGGGGATATCAGCAGTGATAGGCCAGTTGCATCGACAACCGCTTCGAGCAATCCAGGCATGGAGGGAAGTAGCGTAAAGCCCAGCATGATCAATAGTTCGGCAATAAATACCGACAAGGCAACTGCAATGAAGAAAAATTTAGGGGACTTGCTCTTTGACAACTTAACCCACCATTGAGGCAACCATTGAAACGATAAAAGCGGAAGAGACCCAATTGAACGTTGCTTCATTCTTGCTGACAGCAACCCCTGTGCCACTGACTTGTAAACTTGCTCTGGCTTACTATGCCCTTTTTTTCAGCGGATCTAACGATCGCACTCTACCATTCCAACTGTGCCAGTTATGGGCCAGTCTAGTCTTCCAGAATTTCCATCAGGTCTTCGATCGACACTTCAAAGACCTGCGCAATCTTGTAAACAGTGGATAAGTCAACCGTGTTGAGGGCACCTCGCTGGACATAGCTTTTCAGGGTGCTGTAGTTGACCCCTGCCCGATCGGCGGCTTCTTTGAGCGTCCAGCCTCTTGCGTTTGCGAGTTCCCGAATTCGTAGTCTAACCAGCCCCATGAGCAACTTGACAAAGACGCAGATGCATCTTTTAATAGGTGGTACGTTATCAAACGCGATCGCTCCCTTGCCTGGAAAACTCGTGAGCGATCGCACTTCCTACCCCCGTTACGGGAGTGATTCACCTATGATACCAGTCTCTCAGCCGTTCAACGCGGCCCAGTTTTGCTATGAATTAGCCTCCGATCGAGATGCCCGATCGGGCCAGTCTTACCGTGATTTATTATCACCTTGGTGCATTGTGCAGCATTTACCCAATTGCCAACGCCTCACCGTCGCCCGATTCCGCAAACGCAATGATGCCTCGGAACATTTGAAAGTTTTGCGGAGATTAAATCCCCTAGGGGATTATGAAATCGTCTTTGAAGCACCGATAGGTTGATGAAATTTGCTCAATTCAACGCTCTCAAAATTACTTCAATACATTCCTTCAAACTGGGTAATTCTTGCTCTACAACTAACCAAACAATCTCCAGATCAATTTCAAAATAATTGTGAGCCAGAATATTTCGCATCCCGATCATCTTCGTCCAAGGAACCTCTGGATGCTGATTTCTAATCACCGCAGATAGCGATCGGGCTGCTTCACCAATAATTTGAAGATTTTGAGTAAACCAAACTTGAATCAATTCATTTCGTTCAAATTCCGGTCTTCCCTGCAACGCATAACGATTGATTCGATCGATCGCCTCTAGAATATCTTGCAGCTTCTCGCGATCGTCCCTCATAGCGGCACTGCCTCACTAAGCACCCGATCGCGAATCCTTTCCCGCAACCCCTTTTCCGTCACCACATCCACCGAACACCCCAACAACTCCTGAAGCGCCATCAACAACCCACCCAAATCCAGCAAACTATATCCAGGCTCCACTTCCACCAAAAAATCCACATCACTGTCTGCATCCGCCTCGCCCCGCGCCACCGATCCAAACACCCGGACATTGTACGCCCCATACTGCGCCGCCAACCCCAAAATGGCTTCCCGATTTGCCCAGAGACGCTCCCCAAGCTCCATTTTACCAAGCTCCTCAAAACGATTCCTGTAAGGATTCCTGCAAAGACTACCAGCAATTCTTGCCCCCACATCCCCCATTATAAGATTCTCGTGATCAAGCCCATCAGATACGCTACCCTAGCCTCAGTGCAACCTCCAGGTCTATCTCTAGGTCTATGGCAGTTTCTCCCTCCTCCGCCACCACCGAACTTTTGGAACAGTACCTCAAACACTACTTTGGGTACGATAGCTTCCGTCCCGGCCAACGGGAAATCATCGAAGCCGCCCTCAACGGCCAAGATGTCCTCGTCCTCATCCCCACCGGCGGTGGCAAATCCCTCTGCTTCCAACTGCCTGCCCTCCTCAGCCCCGGCCTAACGATCGTCGTTTCGCCGTTGATCGCCCTCATGCAAGACCAAGTGCAACTGCTGCAAAACAACGGCATCCTCGCCACCTTCCTTAACAGCAGCCTCAGCCCAGACGAAGCCCGATCGCGCACCCAAGACATCCTCAACGGCAAAATCAAACTCCTCTACGTCGCCCCAGAACGCCTCCTCAGCGACGAATTTCTCTTCTCCTTCCTACCCCAAATTCAATCCACGATCGGCATTGCCGCCTTCGCGATCGACGAAGCCCACTGCGTTTCCGAATGGGGCCACGACTTCCGCCCAGAATATCGCCAACTGGCCTACCTGCGATCGACCTACTCCCAAGTCCCCATCTGGGCCCTCACCGCCACCGCCACCGAACGGGTTCGCACCGACATCATGACCCAACTGGGCCTGCGCAACCCCTTTGTTCAAGTCAGCAGCTTCAATCGGCCCAATCTCTACTACGAAGTCCGGCCCAAAAGCCGCAACACCTACGCCGACATGCTAGAACAAATCCGCCAAGCCGAGGGATCGGGCATTGTCTACTGCCTCAGTCGCAAGAACGTCGAAGAAGTGGCTGCCAAACTCTGCAAAGATGGCATTAAAGCACTGCCCTACCACGCAGGACTGAACGCTGAAACTCGAACAAAAAATCAACTTAGCTTCATTCGAGATGACGTACAAGTAATTGTGGCAACCATCGCCTTTGGCATGGGAATCAACAAGCCTGACGTTCGGTTCGTCATTCACTACAGCTTACCCAAAAATATCGAAGGCTATTACCAGGAATCTGGACGGGCAGGCCGGGATGGGGAACCCGCTGTCTGCACGCTCTACTACAGCATGGGCGATGTCAAAACGATCGACTTCATCATCAGCCAAAAATGCGATCCCACAACTGGCGAACCTCTGGAAGAAGAACAACGCATCGCCCAACAACAACTCCGCCGCGTCATCAACTACGCTGAAGCCTTGGAATGTCGGCGCACCGTGCAACTCGGCTACTTTGGCGAAAGTTTTCCTGGCCATTGCGACAACTGTGATAACTGCCGTTTCCCTAAACCGATCGAAGATTGGACGATCGACGCCCAGAAGTTTCTGTCCTGTGTCGCACGGTTTGCCCAACGGGGTCAGCACTACGGCATCAATTACGCGATCGACGTGCTGCGCGGTTCGAAGGAAAAACGCATCTTGCAGAATAACCACGATCAACTCTCCACCTATGGCATCGGCAAAGATAAAACAACCGAGCAATGGAAATTACTGGCCCGTTCGATCGTGCACCAAGGCTTAGTGGACGAAGCCACCGACGGCTACGCTGTGCTGAAATTGAATGATCTGAGTTGGGAAGTCCTGCGCGGTCAGCGACAAGTCATGGTGGCCGTAGAACCGCAGCGATCGGATGTAACGCTTCAACGCAGCGATATGGGCAATGAACAAGTCGAAGAACTCTACGATCGCCTCCGCAAATTGCGC
Organism: Alkalinema sp. FACHB-956; assembly: GCF_014697025.1. NCBI lineage: Bacteria > Bacillati > Cyanobacteriota > Cyanophyceae > Leptolyngbyales > Leptolyngbyaceae > Alkalinema > Alkalinema sp. FACHB-956. The sequence continues at coordinate 76,529 of NZ_JACJRC010000005.1, forward strand.
AAACAGATCGCCGATGATGAGGGCAACCCACCCTACGCCGTCTTCTCCAACGCGACCCTGCGGGAAATGGCAGAACAGCAACCCCTCGATCGCAAACAATTTCTGAAACTATCCGGGGTGGGCAATCGCAAATTAGATAAATATGGCGATATTTTTCTTCAAGAGATTAGCGATTTTCGGACAGAACACGGATTAACCACCACGCCCCCTCCATCCCTCTCCCTCGCCACGCCCTCTCAGACATCGTCTAAGTTAATTCCCTTCCCGACAACATCCCGATCGGGAACCCCACCCCCAAAATTCGCCAGCCAGAAGGTTAACCAGCGGAACCCTTCCTCCACGGCCAACGTCAGCTCTACCCACCTACAAACGCTTTCTCTCCATCAAGAGGGATATACACCTGCGGACATTGCAGAAGCCCGAAACCTCCGTTTGGGAACGGTTTGGGAGCATCTCGTGGTGTTATTGGAGCGGGGCCATGGGGTTCAGGTCGATCGCCTCATTGCGGACGATCGGCGAGCCGTCATTGCCCAAGCCATCCAGCAGCTTCGAAGTGAGTCGCTAACGGCCATTCGTGAAGTCGTCGGTGAGACCTATGGGTTTGATGAAATTCGCTTGGTTCGAGCTTGGATGCGATCGCAATCACAGTTCTAACCAAAGTTACATCACAAACTATTCAGGGTGACGTTGGTAGGATATGTTCACTCGGTTAAAAGCTGATATGACAAGTTCTCCTTTCCATCTGCCCGCGACAGCAGTTGCCTGTCTGTTAGCAATTAGTTTCTATCATTTACCCAGTAAAGCGCAAATCTCCGCTCCGGCCAAGCCGACGGTGATTGCAGCGGCCACGTCAGCGGATTTCCAAACGGAACTGTTGCGATTGACCAATGCAGAGCGCAAGAAAGCGGGGCTGGCTCCCCTGAAATTATCGTCACTTCTCAACCAAGCAGCGCAGTCCCATGTGCAAGACATGGTACAAAAGCAGTTCTTCAGCCACAAAGGTTCCAATGGTTCTTCCGTGGCCGATCGCGTCAAAGCAGTAGGCTACAAGTACTCCTATGTCGGTGAGAACATCGCTGCGGGCAATGCCACGGCATCCAGTACTGTTCAACAATGGATGAAGAGTCCTGGACACCGGGCCAATATCCTGAATCGTAACTATAAAGAGATTGGATTTGGCTATGCGAAATCCGATGATCAATATGGTCATTACTGGGTACAGGTTTTCGGAAGTAGTCGCTAGATTCCACAGGATCTAACGCTATCTTTTGAAAACTCTGGCCTCTACAGATGACCGCCTTTAATTAAGACTATTCAATGTTTCAGCAATTTTCATCCCTAAGACAAGGAGTCGATCGACTCCTTTTTTATTGACAACAGAATCCCGACGTTTCTGTATTCCCCCTACAATTTGGGCGCTCTCGAAAAAGTCGGGATTCTGGGCTTTAGTCGCCTTCACTGAATTTCCTACAACTAGCCATCCTGACGTTTCTAGATGTTTGCATCATTCGAACCAGTCGGAAGTCTGGCTAGGCATAACGCTCAGCTAGGGCATTACGGGCCTGTTCCCGATCGTCAAAGTGGATCTTTTCTGTCCCCAGAATTTGGTAATCTTCGTGGCCTTTACCTGCAATCAGTACCCCATCGCCTGGTTGAGCCGACAGAATCGCCTGCCGAATCGCCGCCGCCCGATCGGCCATCACCGTGGGATTCGCCCCTGCATCGATACCCGCCAAAATATCCTGCAAAATTTGCTCTGGATCCTCCGTGCGGGGATTATCGGAAGTCACAACCGCGTGATCCGCTAGCCGAGCTGCAATCCCCCCCATCAAAGGCCGTTTCGTACGATCGCGATCGCCCCCACAGCCAAACACACAGATCATCTGCCCCGCAATAAACGGACGGGATGCCTTTAAGAGATTTTCCAAACTATCCGGCGTGTGGGCATAGTCCACAATCACGCTGATGTCTTGCTCCGGTTGCACCTGAACCCGCTCCATGCGTCCCGGCACGCCGACAAATTCCGGCAGGGCATTCACCATGGTTGGCAAATCCAGCCCCAGCAGTAAACCCGCCCCGATCGCCGCTAGCATATTAGCCAGATTGAACTGTCCTACCAATGGGGAGGTAAAGGGTGCACTGCCCAAGGGCGTATGCACAATCCCGCTCACCCCAGTAGCCGTATACACCACATCACTGAGGTACAGATCCGCTTCGCCTTCCGTGCTGTAAGACCAAGCGCGATCGCCCAGCCGCTCAATCAGTCGCCGACCATAGCTGTCATCACAATTAACGATCGCCCGTCCCCGCAGATATTTCTCGCTAAACAGCAGCGCCTTCGCCTCGAAGTAGTCCTCCATATCCCGGTGGTAGTCGAGGTGATCCTGGGTCAGGTTCGTAAACACCGCCACATCGTACTGACAGCCCAGCACCCGCCCTTGGGCCAAGGCATGGGAACTGACTTCCATCACCGCCTGCTGGCAGCCCGCCGCCACCCCCGTCGCCAATTGCTTTTGCAAATCTACAGGAAACGGCGTGGTGTGCATAGCGACCTCATGGTAGCCCTCCCAGCGCACGTAGAGTGTCCCCATCAGCATCGGTTTCCGCTGCGATCGCTGGAGCAGAAATTCAATCAAATGGGTCGTCGTCGTTTTGCCATTGGTACCCGTGACGCCAACCATTTGCAGCGCTTGGGTGGGGTAGTCATAAAAGGCAGCGGCTAGGTTAGCAGACGCCTGGGCCATATCGATCGCGGGAATGACACACTGCCCCGGTTGCAGATCCGTCTTGGCTTTTTCGGCAGCTTGGGGAGACACGACCGCCGCCACAGCCCCCGCCGCGATCGCGCTCTGCCAAAAATCACCGCCATCCACCCGCGTCCCCGGCATCCCGATGAATAGATCTCCCGACTGGACCTTGTGGGAATTGGTGGTTAATCCTTTGACTTCGGCATTGAGTCCCGGATGATCCACCGCAGCAAGTCCAGCCTTGTCAAATAGCTCTTTTAGCAGCATGTTAAGGTTCCTCCTGGCTATCCAATGGGATGTCGAATGGGTCTGAAGTCCGGTGGGATCGCGAGCGATCGTTCCGGTTAGCGCCCATTGTCAGAGATCTTTAGCAATTTGACGAGATATATTTCTGTAACATCTGCTCCACCTGCGCCACAGAAGCACGGGGAGACAGGCGGGGAATGGGGATAGCCGTTTCGCCTTGGAGCCAGTAAAGGACGGGAATTTCGTACTGGTAGGCTTGGAACCAGTCATCTCGGGTAGTAATGTCGCGAATCTCAATTTGCAGCGGTAGATTGACGATCGATCGCAGTTTTTCTTCCAAGCCTTCGCAGAGGTGACAGCCCGGTTTGCTGTAGAGAATCAAGTGGTGCATAGCTGTGTAGTCGCAGGTTATCGCTGGGGAATCGTAGACGATCGGTCTAAAATGGAATTACCAGCAATGGGATCCTTAGAACCGAGTTTAGTCAGTGTACCGTTTTCAGTCTTGCTCTGGTCGTCGATCGCCGGATTACGATTGCGAGTCTGCAACCCAGTCCATCTGAGTGCTAATTCGAGTACTAATTTAAGTGCCATGACTCTTTCCCTAGAATCGCCCTTAAACATTCCCCGATCGCGCCCCGCCCCCCTTTGGGAAGATTACCTTGCCGTGCGGGATGACCCTGCCTATGGAGATTGCAAGGTTGCGTTTTATCAAGGGTGGTTGTGGGTTGAGATGGGCAAAGAAGGCATTAATCACGCAAGCTTCAGTGATTTGTTAACCATGTTGTTCGGGTTTTGGGCATTTTTACACCCAGAAGAAACCTATGCATCCCTAGGCCGCTGTCTGGTTGAGCAGGTCAACACCCACGCCTGTGCACCGGATTTGGTGGTCTACAAAGGACAGAACATTCCCCAATGGCAGACAGGGGAACCCCGCAAAATCGAAATTCCACGCCATCGCATCCCGGATTTGGTCGGGGAAATTGCCGATACCAGCCTCAGCCAGGATTTAGATGAACAAAAACATCTCTACGCCAGTTTAGGGATCCCTGAATATTGGGTGATTGATGTTAAGGGCTTACGAGTGTTTGCATTTACGTTGCAGGAGTCGGGGGAATATCAACGCTGTACGGAATCCCAAGTATTCACCGGGCTGCCGATCGATCTGATCGAGCAAACGTTAGCCAAGATGACAACGAGTACCAACACCGCTGCTGCCACTTGGTTCATGCAACAGTTGCAAGCTGGCATTCAAGACACAGCCAGTTGATACCGTGTCCCCATACCACTAAGGCTCCAGCAACCAAGGCACCCATCTTAACCAGCAACGATCGCCATGTTGCTCAGTAATCTCTGCACCTAACCGTTGATAAAATTGGAGCCCCCGAAGATTACGAGCATCGGCATTCCAGGCAAGATGACTGCAATCATTGTCTTGGGCAACCTTTGCCAAGTGCTGCATCAAAGCCGTTCCCGCGCCTTGACTACGCTGGGCTTCAACCACATACAAATCATCTAACCAAAGGCTTGGCTGCCCAACGAAGGAAGAATACCGGAATGCATAAAAAGCAAACCCGATCGCCCGCTGTTCCAATTCTGCAAAGAGAACATAGGCAAAGGGGTCACGATTAAACAAAGTTCGGCGAAGTTTAGCTTCAGAAACTTGCAAGGTGCCAGTGAACGCACCGATCGCGCGATCGAAGTCAGCTTTCCGTTGAATAAACGAAAAAATTAATGCAATATCGTTGGATGTAGCAGCTCTAATTTGCATGACGGATAGTAGCCCATGATAGAAAAAACTGGATAGCAACCGACCACACACAAGCGCTCAAGCGGGGTTATCCACTAGACAGGATAGGGCGTTCCATCTTTGTGCAGAAACTGCCATTTACCATCTTGCAGAACCGCCTGTAAATCATCATCGGGATAGGAACCTGCATCACCGGGCGTCCGATCGCCCATTTCCAGGTAAATAACCACTTCCGCTGTTTCATTGATCAAATGGTGGGCATTACCCGTTCCCGCCTTGAACCCTGCACACATTCCCGGAGCCAAGACTGTTCGGCCTGCATCGGTACACAGGGTTGGATGACCTTGCAGGATATAGATCAATTCATCTTGGCGGGTGTGGGCATGGCGCAGGGCAGAAATTGCTTGGGGCGCGAGGCGCGTTAAATTCACCCCGAAATTGCTTAAGCCAAACCAATCCCCCAGCGATCGCTTTTCGCGACCCGCCATTCGTGAGGCAAAGGGTTCGGGATAATTGCTGGGTTTGTTGCGCACAGGGGCATCCAGAGCAGAAATCGCGATCGGGAAATTGTGATCAGTCACAGCAACCTCATTTAGCAATTCGATAATTACAACACTGGAAATGACACGATCGAGAACACATATGAGAAACCCTACAATTTCTAAGAAATCAAAATTCCTCAGAGTCATTGTAGGGTTGACCGATGGATCGAGGTGCAAAATCGCTTGCGAATTTAAGATTCTGCTGCACCTGTCTGAGAAGCCTGGGCGATATTGTCTTCCCATTTGCGGGGCGCACTGGCCCGACGAATGTTCCGCCAAATTTGCGTGGCCGCTAAAGTACCATCAGCCACCGCCACGGAAACCTGGTTTAACCCCTGCTTCAAATCCCCCAAAGCAAAAATGCGAGGATGACTGGTTTGGCACATGTTGTTGGTGACTAAATTCTCGCCGTCGTATTCCAACCCTGCAATGCCTTTGAGGTATTGGTTATGGTAGATCGATCCCATGTTGACTAAGCCCGTCGTCGCTTCCACGATCGTGCCATCGGCCAACTTCACCCCACTCATTTTGTGGTTCTCGCCGAGGAACTCCGCGATCGGTTGCTCGTAGAGAGGATAGCCGTGATCCGCCAGTTTTTGCTTCATTTCATCGCTGACTTGCAGGCCATTGGTCAGCACAGAAATGTAGGGAGTAAACCAATTCAACACAAAGGCTGCATTAATCTGGCCTTCCGTTTTCGCCAACAGAACCGCCTTTTGATCCCACATGTCAAAGCCATCGCAAATCATGCAGACATGCAGGGTATAACCCGCATAGTCAAACACATTTTGCATGTTTTCCAATTCTGGTAATAGGTCAATGATTCCGGTAGCGGCAATGACATATTGACTGCGGAACGTAACACCCGTGGTATCACCTTTACCAACCTTAACTTTCACCGTAAAGGTATCGCCTTCGTCAATCACTTCTTCAACGAAGCCCCGTAGGAAATCCGCACCCCATTCGATCGCTTGATTAGTGGCATGTTGCAAAATCGTGCGTCCGGGGGTGTCAGGATCAAGACCAACGTAATTGCGCAAATCCTGCATCCAGAAGGAGCGGCCCCGACCTTTTTCGATCACCAAGCATTTCAAGCCATAGCGAGCCAGGTAAATGGCAGCGGATAAACCACCCATGCCACCCCCCACAACGATCGCGTCGTACACCGTATCCCGACGAGTGTCTAGATTTTTGCTTGAAAGTTTCATCTTTTCCTACCCAGCCCTACAAGACGTGATCCTCTAACAGCCAATGGGGAACCTAGTTCCCTTCACAAGATTCCCCATTCCTGGCGATTGAGAGACCGCTTCCCAAAGATACCCTAACCTACGAATTCCAGACGAGGGGAAGTAACGCCCTCAGACTGGGTTCCCTTCAAGTACGCCAACATGGTATCGGCATCGGAGACTTCAAAGGGATCGATCGGGCAGTTATCGCCAAAGTCAGGTTCGGTGAAGATTTTTTCGATATTGCCGTCATTGACCAGCATGGAATAGCGCCAGGAACGCATCCCAAACCCGAGGTTGGACTTATCAACGAGCATCCCCATCTTGCGGGTGAACTCACCATTGCCATCGGGTAACAGGAACACATTTTTCGCGCCGATCTGCTTGCCCCATTGGAACATAACAAAGGCATCATTCACAGAGATACAGATAATTTGATCAACGCCTTGGGCTTTGAATTCTTCGTAGAGTTCTTCGTAGCGGGGCAAGTGGTTGGAGGAGCAGGTGGGCGTGAAGGCTCCGGGCAACGAGAAGATAACAACTTTCTTACCGGCGAAGATTTCGTCAGTGGTCAGATCTTGCCAACGGTAGGGGTTAGGCCCAGGCACGGACTCGTCACGGACACGGGTTTTGAAGGTCACACTGGGGACACGATCGATCACAGCCATGAATCTATCCTCTGCTAAACAAATGAACTAAATCAACCGAACAAACGGGCAACCATCGCCAATCCAGTCTGCGAGCTAATCCAGTCTGCGAACCAATCCAGTTTGCGAGCTAATCCAGTTTGCAAGTTTTGCTAGCTGGCAAGCCTTAAGATTGGTCGCCTTAAGATTGGTTGTCGGTTGATATAAGTCAGAATAATTCTAATCTAGTAATTATTCAATAAGTAGAACTACTTAATTAAAGAAATTATTTTGACTTACTGTTGATTCTAGAACTGGAATGATATGCTGGAGATAAAACATTAAGACAAGCAGATCAGAAGAAGGTGGAAGTGCCCATGCGGCAACAAGATGCGATCGTTCAACGACTGAAGGAGAAAGGCCTACGAGTCACGCCGCAGCGGTTTGCGGTTTATGCAAATTTGCTCGATCGCTGCGATCATCCCACAGCGGAACAGGTGCTCCAGGATTTAAATCAACATGCACCGACTTCCTCCCAAGCCACGGTGTACAGTTCCCTGCAAGCGCTGTGTGAAGTGGGACTCGTGCGGGAAGTCTTATTAGAGGAAGGGGTGTGCCGATATGATGCCAATGTGGCCCCGCACCATCATTTCCGGTGTCGTTGCTGTGGCGCGATCGAAGATATTGCCTGGGATGCCTTGCACAGCATCCAGATCGATCGGGTGCGATCGGGATTAAAAGTCGAGTCCTACGAAGTCACCCTGCATGGGGTTTGCGACCACTGCCAACCGGGTTAGATCACAGCTCCTTGAGACCCACTGCCCATCCAGCACAGTCCCCCAGCAGGAGACGGTAGAATTTGCTGTGCCCAGAAATTTTGTGGGAGTGCCATCCGGTTTTTGGGAACGTTGAAGTGTAGTGAGAAGTGTGGATTCGTAACTCACTCAGCAACTATCAGGAACGGATGAGCAGTGATTCAAACTTACAGGGATCACCTCCGTTGTCTTGCGATACGACGTAGGGGCATTTTATGGGCAATGGGGTAAGGCATGGCTGACTTAGTTCTCCCGAAGGCGATCGCGCTTTTTCTACTCATCGTCGTGGGCTATTTGCTCAAGGGAAAATTCTCTGATGCCGCCTCTGTGGCCACCTTTCGGGTCTTTATCCTCACCGTTGCCTTACCCGCCACTATTTTCCTATCAACGATCGATATCAATACGGAACTCAATCTCTGGTTGTTGCCCTCCTTTGCCCTGGGCGTGAACTTGAGCCTGATGCTGGCTGGGACTGGCTTAACCTGGCTCTTGCTGCGATCGCTCAAGAGTCCCAAAGCCCGCGCCTTAATTTTGCTCTTTCCCTCCTTGGCACCGGGGTTAACGGTCTATCCCTTCATTGAACAGTTCCTCGGGCGATCGGGCTTAGCGTGGGTCGCCTTGGCTGATATGGGTAATAAAATCTTCGTGCTCATTGGCCTGTATGCCTTCGCGATTTACTGGTTCCAGCAAGAAGCCCTACTTCCCAACACCAGACCGCCCGCCCAATGGAAAACGATCGGACAGTTTTTGTTTACGGAGCCGGTTAACGCCGCGATCGTCGTGGGTTTGGTATTAGCCAGCTTACACATTGGCACGGCAGATTTGCCGCTAGCGGTTTTAGATGTCTTGCAAAAACTGGCCCTGTGTTCCACACCCTTAATTTTGTTCTATGTCGGTGTGTCGTTGAACTTGAAAAAACTACAGTTTGGCACCTTACTCTTAGCATTGCTGGCCCGGGCAGGTATCGGCTTTTTAATTAGTGCAGCGGCGATCGCGCTCCTCCGACCAAGCACCGTGGAAGAAATTGCACTGTTTACGGCCTTGCCCCAAGCCTCCTGTAGTTTATGGCCATTGCTCCACGCCACAAAAATCAACCAGCAAAATCAGGCGGAATCGGCGGTTCCCTTTTTCGATCTCGATTTTGCAACGGCATTACTAGCATTGTCGTTTCCATTTTCCATTTTGATGTTGTTGATTATCTTTACAGGAGGATCGTTCTTTTATAATCCATTCCATTTAACAGCCAGCGGAACAGGCTTAATTATCCTGTTCTTGGGGTTGTTGATCACGAAGAATACCCTTAAGGCTCGCTATGGTTCCCTACCTGGCACCCTACTGGCCCGTCGGGTTGATCCCTAACTGTCATTCCTCCCTGATTCTATGGTTTCCCTTCCTTGGCAAAAAGCAGCTCAATCTCGCTCAGGTCCTCGCACACGTAACAGTAAAGTGTGGTCTTCCCTAGCCTTGGGAGCCTCGATCGTGACCGTAGGGGCCGTCGCCTTTGGCAGCTATTGGGTCGTGCGCGATTTGATTTTGGATCGCTTAAAAGAGAATGCATTGCTGAAGGTGCAAAAAGCGGAACAGGAAATTGATACTTGGCTCGCCGGACGCTTGGGAGAAGTGACCACCTTAGCCAACAGTCCAGCCAGCCGATCGCAGGATTGGACGATCGCAGAACCCTATTTGCAATTAGAGCAGGATCGGCTGTCGGATTTTTGGATGTTCATTTGGGTCAAGCCCGATGGCAGTTATTACACGACCCGCAACGGTTTTGCGACTGGAAAAAATCTCAGCGATCGGGCCTACTTCCAAACCGCCCTGCAGGGACAAGCCAACGTGTCGGATATGATTATTTCCCGCACAACGGGGAAGCGACAGATTAATATTGCCGCCCCGATTTGGTCTTTCCCCCCCGCCAATTACCAGCAAGTACCCGCCGATCGCCGGGAAAGCCGCGATCGGGCCCTAGCCGCCTATAACTTCCCCACTGAACCAGACCAGAAGCCAACCGTGGTGGGAATTCTGTCAGGTAATATCGCCGTTTCCCATGTAACCAATGTGGTGAATCGCACCCAGGAAGGCAAGGGAAGCTATGCCTTTGCCTTAGATTCCCAGGGGGTTCCCATTGCCCACCCCAATTCAGGCTTACTGAATGGCATCAGTAGTTTACTGGACTCCCCCAATCCCGATCTGGCACGGATTGCCCGAGCCATGGTGAAGAATCAGCAGAACGTAGAATTGATGCAACTGGATGGGCAATGGGTCTATGTGGCCTATTCACCGTTGCAGCAGGCGAAATGGTCAGTGGCGTTGGTCATTCCCCGCGCTAACTTAGAACAGCATTTGCATGCCCTCAATGTGCTGGCAACCATGGTGGGGGGCATGGTGCTGATTGCAACCCTGATTGCGATTCGGCAAATTCGTCTGTTTGAGCAAACCCGCGATCGGGCAGAACAGGAAGCCCTGTTAAATCACCAACTCCAGGAAACCAGCACCCAGCTTCAGGATGCCCTGGCCTATCTGACAGCGATCATTGATAATTTGGCCGATGGCTTGTTGGTGATTGATCGCAATGGCCTAGTCAGTCGTTACAACCCGGCGCTGTGCCAACTGTTTGGCCTCGGTGCGCTGGATATCCAGAACCAAGACAGTCGGAAAATTTTTAATCAAGCCCTGCTGGAGTTAATTCACCAAGCCAATCAGCAGCCCCAACAGGTTGTGACCGCCGAGATTCCCCTGGGGGGCGATCGCCTGGGCAAAGCCGTGATTACCCAGGTGTATAAAGCTAATCAATCAACAGAGCCAACGGACGCGGATGCGATCGCCACGGTAATTCTGATTCGGGATATTACCGCTGAGAAAGAAGTGGATCAGATGAAAACGGATTTCATTTCCACGGTCTCCCACGAACTGCGCACCCCCCTGACCTCAGTCCTAGGCTTTGCCAAATTGATTAAAAAGCGGCTGGATGAGGTGATCTTTCCTGCAGTGCCCCAGGATGAGAAGAAGATGCAACGGGCCGTGCGCCAAGTGGAAGACAACATCGACATCATTGTGGCAGAAGGGTTACGGCTAACGGCACTGATTAACGACGTGCTCGATATTGCCAAGATGGAAGCGGGCAAAGTGGAATGGAAAATGGAAGCGCTCCAGGTTGAAGAGATTGTCGATCGCGCATTGGCAGCGACAGATGCGTTGTTCCAGGCGAAGCAATTGGAATTGCGATCGGTGATTGAGCCCCATTTACCAAGGATTCTAGGCGATCGCGATCGTTTGATTCAGGTCGTGATTAACCTGCTGTCCAATGCAGTGAAATTCACAGACCAAGGTTCAGTCACCTGCGAAGTCACGCGCCAAGGCGATGGGATTACCATTCGAATTATCGATACCGGGAGCGGCATTGCACCGGAAGATCAACAATTCGTGTTTGAAAAATTCAAGCAGGTGGGCAATACGCTAACGGATAAGCCCAAGGGCACGGGGCTAGGCTTGCCCATTTGTAAGCAAATTGTGGAACATCACAGCGGCAGAATTTGGGTGGAGAGTGCATTGGGCCAAGGCAGCACCTTTGCATTTACCCTCCCGATCGCGGCGCAGGACTCCACCCAAGTGCGGGAAATGGATCTGAAAACGCTGGTGCAACAACTCAAAGCCCAAGTGCAACCACAACCAGCAGAAGCGCGATCGCAAAAACAGATTTTAGTAGTGGATGATGAAGCCCCCATTCGGAAACTACTGCGGCAACAGTTTGAAGCAGAAGGGTACCAGGTCATTGAGGCGGAAGATGGCCGCAAGGCGATGCAGCAGGTGAAAACCCAGCGACCAGATCTGATTGTTTTGGATCTGATGATGCCGGATATGAATGGCTTTGATACGGCAGCGGTGCTCAAAAATGATCCGGAAACGATGGGAATTCCGCTAGTCATTCTCTCGATTTTGGCGGAGGAAGAACGGGCCAAACGATTGGGCGATTGTTGCCTGACGAAGCCGATTAACGCGGAATTATTACTACAGGAAGTCGAATCCCTGATTTCCCAAGGGACGTCGCACCGCAAGGTGTTGGTGGTGGATGAAAACGAACATACGGTAAAAACGCTGGTGGAAGTGTTAAAAACGAAGGGATTTACCGTGGTGGAGGCCATTAACGATGCGGAATTGCTGGAAAAAACAGCCACAACGCAGCCGGATATGGTGATTGCCAATGCCCAGTTCTGGCATCATTCCACGGCGGTACAAGCGTTGAAACTGGAAAAGGGACTCGAAAACATTCTCCTGCTGTTGATTGCGGATGACCACCATGCTGCCTCTGAATCTTAAACGTCTCCTCTCTAAAAAAGATACGATCGCGCTGATCCATCAAATGGTTGCGATCGTGCCAACGCCGATCGCGATTTGTGATGCGGCAGGAAACGTGTTAGTCGGCGAGGGGAGTGCTGCATCGGGTCAGAATTATCCAGTTACGGTGGAGGGAACGGAGATCGGCTGCGTGAAGGGTCATCCGCAGGCCCAAGCGATCGCGAATTTACTGAACTACCTGGCCAGTAAGGAACTGGAAAAACGCACCCTGGCCCAGGAAACCCTCGATCGCTACAAAGAAATTACGCTGCTTTACGATCTGTCGGACAAGATCAGTGCCAATTTAGATTTACCGAAGGTGGCGGAGTTGGTGCTGCATGAGGCGCAGCGCTTGATTCCCGGCAGCAGTGGCGCGGTGATTTTAATCCATCCAGAGTCGCAGCAGGTGGAGACGATCGCGGCCTTTGGCTCCTTGCATTTTGCGATGCAGCCCTACCAGGGCATTTTGGGGAAGGTGTTGCATACCCGTAATGGCGAAATTATTAATGATGTGGCGCAGGATGACCGGGCGGATGGCGGCGAAACGAGTTTTAGTTCGTTGATTGTGGCTCCGTTAAATCGACAGGATCAGGCGATCGGGTTGCTGTGCTTGGGCAGCGAGACGCCGATTACCTATACTGCGGCGGATTTGAAGTTGGTGAATGCGTTGGCATCCCAGGCCGCAGCGGCGATCGAAAATGCCTTGTTACAAGAAAACAAGGTCCAGGAAGCCCGGATTAAAAGTAATTTGGAACGCTATGTGCCGACGCAATTGGTACAGGCGATTTTGGATTCCCAGGGGGAGATTTCCCTGGCTCCCGTGCGCAAGAATATTTCCATTTTGTTTTCTGATATTCGCAATTTCACCAGCCAGTGTGAGGAGTTACCCCCGGAAACGATCGTGAATCACTTGAATGAATACTTTACCCACATGGTGGATGTCATTTTCCATCACCAGGGCACGGTCAATAAGTTCGTGGGGGATATGATTGTGGCACTGTTTGGGGCCCCGTCGTTCCCGGAAAATAGCGAAGTACGGGCGATCGAAGCGGCGATCGCGATGCAACGGCGGATTCAAACCCATCCAGTGACTTGGATTCGCGAGCATTTCCATACGGGCATTGGCATTAGTTCGGGCTCGGTGATTGTGGGCAATATCGGTTCGCCGCAGCACATGGACTATACGGCGATCGGAGATCAGGTGAATACAGCGTCGCGGTTGCAATCGTTGGCCAAGGGGGGACAAATTTTGGTCAGTCGCAGTATCTATGAAGCGACGCGCGATCGCTTTGAGTTTAAGGAAATGGGTCAGTTAACGGTGAAGGGTAAACGGAATGCAGTGGATGTGATGGAAGTTATTTATGATATTTAAGGCAACTGCCAATGGGAGAGATCGATTAGTTGAATCATTAAAACTGAACCAGCTTGAATTACAAGAGGATTTTTAAACAAATGTCTACAACAATTTCTACACTAATGTCTAAGAAAATTCTGATTGTGGATGATGAACCCCATATTCGGTTATTGCTGGAGCAAACACTGGAGGAATTGGAAGATGATGATGTCGAGCTTTTGACGGCTTGCAATGGCCAGGAAGCGCTGGAAACCATTCAGACAGAGTCCCCGCAGTTGGTCTTTTTGGATGTGATGATGCCGTTGCTGAATGGGTTTGATGTGTGCCGCACGGTGAAGCGGGAGTTGTCGCTGTCGGAGGTGTACATCATTATGCTGACCGCCAAGGGGCAGGAGTTTGATAAGCAGCAGGGTAATGCAGTGGGGGCGGATTTGTACATGACGAAGCCGTTTGATCCCGATGAGGTGGTGGATAAGGCGCGTCAGGTACTGGGGTTGGTGGAATAGCCGATCGCCCGGTTTGAATCACTCAGAGCGATCGCCATGGGTCGGCTCCTAGAAGACGATACTTTGGCCAATGGCAAGTGAATAGATACTTCCGTGATGAGTGCTTAATGATACCCGATCGATTTTTGTAAATACGGATTGACAGCGAGGGGGTTTGTCCGTAGGCTAGTTTTTCATAGCAGCTCCATGAACATCCTTCTTTCACTTGATGGTTCGGCATGAAGCATGGGTCTGCTGGGATCCTAAAAATTTAGGGCACTACTCGGGATTGCGGTCACAACCCCAAGTAGCTAACCCCCTCGCTGCACTACCAGCAAGGAGGCTTGTTGAGAATTTTAACATTCGATCGAGCCACTCTTGTTTGTGATGTCAAACGGGGTGGCTCTAAATTTTTGGGCTTCTTTAGACCCTCATCCCCAGACCTTCTTCCACAAACAGGAGCAGGGGGAAAGATTGTATCAGGGATGGGGTTCACTACACCAAGGAGAAGCTCACATTATGGCAAAAGGTTCTAGCGATCGCAGCGATCGTGCAGTTCAACCTGAGAAACAACGCTTGCAGATCCACTTGATCGGTCACAAGGAGTTCGTGCAGGATACGATTAATCAATTCCATGCCCATCGGATTGCGGACAGGATTCACTGGAGTCAACCGATGAAGATCGTCCATTCCGACGGGCAATACATCAGCATATTGAGTCGCGAACGGCAACGTTAACGGCTAAAGCATTGGTATCCCGCAGGTTGCGTTGATTGTTGGGCAATCTGTGGGAGCTACAATTAATCAGGAATTCACCCCCGATCGGGGTTCATTGGATTTTCGGAGGCGGAGAACGATCGTGACTTACGTTTGCTCTGCTTGGGATTGTAACTGCTGAACTTGTTCGATCGTGAGACCCGTCAGCCACGAGATTTGTTCTACAGGAAGATTATCCTTCAGCATATTCAGGGCGATCGCGTTGCGCTCATCTTCCCTTGCTTCTTTGTAGACTCTGGTTTCTTCAAGCTTAGTTCCTAGCATCACATTAATTTCCTTTCGCGATAAAGTTGTAAGCCTGTACGTAATAATCGTGATCACTATATCTATTATGACTTGTTTGATAGGTAACCCAGGCTCTTCCTGCGTTACCTGATTAATCAGCATTCTCGCCTTTTCTGGAGCCTCGGAGTCACTCACGATCGTTAACATCATCGCCGCAACCCCTAACGACAAATCCTCCATTTCGCCCAACTCGTTCAAGATCGCTTACAGATCTTCTTTTCTTTGAGCTTATTTCACTCTAACAAAAATGTCATTCTGTATCGATTGCTCATCATAAGTTGTGACTTTACCATCTGGCCTAGTCATGGAATAGTGCCAACGACCAACTTCTAAAACGTATTGTTTTAGAACAGAATGCTCAGGATGCTGCTGAAGTATGTCGAGAGCAGCATCATAAAATAACTTTGATGGAACAGCGTTAGATAGCGAAATACGAGAACTCAATTTTTGAGCGCACACAAACACAGCAGCACGCACGCGAGCATCTAATGGCTTCAGAGACAACAAAGGCAAAATAACGCTACCAACCACCTCTCTCAGTTGATCTTTATCAAGGTTTGGCAGAATAGATAGAACATCATCTAAAGCTTGAGCATTAGTAGGATCATTAGAAAGTTGCTGCAAATTTTGTTCTAGTTGATTTACTAATTGAGCAGCAGCAAGCTTAGCACGTCTTGCATCAGCTTCTCGCTTCTCTTTCTTAGCTTTAGCTTTAACTTCACTCTCTTCTATTGCGGTCTTCCCGGCAGAGGTTTTAGACCATAAAGTAAATACAACACAAGAAAGTAGAAATATTAAAAAGGCCCATATAAAATTCACGAACAGAGCAAGAAGCGCGATAATGATCAGAATGAGCCCTATCCAAAGAAGTAAATCTGCCATAGCTTTGTACCTTAGATCAAATCCAAGACGAATGCATGAGTTAAGTACAACGTAGTACAAAAAACAAGTAAAAGTTAAGTGCAGCGGATTAGAAAACTGTAAAAAACAAACAACTTACTAACAGCGACTTTATCACCTGATACTGTATCAATAAAATTATAAAAATTCATGCAAGTATGCTTATTAATAGTAAATATTATGTATAAATTTATCAAGCAGTTTACTGATAAATTAATCAAAGAAAACTAGCCGAATTTTATCCTTATTAATTTTGTGTCCTAACATAACTATTGTGTACACCATATTTTCTCATCCCCCTAATCATTCTCCGGCTTAACTAACAGAACCGACTTCACTGGCCGACTGGCCGATCGCCCATTTTCATCCAATTTCCCTTCAAACTTCCGGCCTTGAAAATAGAGCGCCGATGACGTGCCCCCATCCAAATTCAACGCCCGATCGGCCCCCAACGATCGCAGCACCTCCGCCAACGATCGCAACGACAAGCCGCCCGCTGGAGCCCCCTGCGCCACCATCACCAACCAGACCCTGCCATCCGCAGCCAACCCGATCGCACTGCGCGCATTCTGAGCCTCAACCCCGATCGGATCGTGAATCACCTGTCCCTGCCGCTCCACCCAAAAGCCTTCTTCCGTCGCCGTCAACTGCGGTAACAACTGCGGCCCCGCCCCGATCGCCTCCACCAGCTCGCACCCTGCCGGAACCGCCGCCCCATGGCGCACAATCTCATAGCGCGTCTCAGCATTGCAGACATAGCGCCGCAACTCACTGCGATCGAGAATTTGCGGCAAATAGGGTTGCAACGCCGGATTCTCCATCAACCGCCGATTCTGCCTCGGATCGGCCACCCACCGCCGACCCCGCATGACAAACGAAGTCGAACCCTGATTCTCCGGATCAAAAAACCCCGCATTAATCGCCGCGATCGCCCCTGGTTGCTGCTTCACAAAATCTTCGATCGGCTGCACCGTCTCCGCCACCGCCGGACTGACCACCCAGCCTCGACCCGCCGGAACCTCCACCACATGCACGATCGCCCCCGCGATCGTCCGTGTAGAATACCGCACGATCGTTGGATCACTCGGCCCAGGAGCACCAGACTTCACCATGGCAGACCTCGGAGCAGCGTCTAATTTGGCCTTGGAGCTAGGCTGTACATCACTAGACTGCATCGAACAGCCCACCAGCCAGCCTAAGACCCCGATCGCCCCCAGCCTAACGAACCCCCGCGATCGCGTCCACACCTGTGGAACTCCCATCCGTCTGTGACTAAAACCCAAAATCATCGAAGGACACATCGGGCAAATTGGGCGGCACCACGGGTAATGAAGCCGACGTTTTATAACTTTCTCGCTTGGTCGCTGTTTCGATCGTAATCGCTTCCAACTGAATCTCCAAACTCCCCAGGGGCACCGTCAACTGTGTCGTCGATTCCAACTCCCCTTGGGCATTGGGCACAAAATCCACCAAATAGCGCGGCCCATCCAACAGCGTCCGGGTCTGCCGATCGTTAATCCACAGCTTGACATACAGTTTCGGTAGCAAATTCGGCAGCTTCACCTTCACTAGCAACGGTTGCCCCGCCACCACTTCCGCCACCGCTTCCACTTCCAACTGCGGCACGGGTACCGCTTCATTTTCCGGCAACTTCAGCGGATTTTCCGGCGTATCCGTGCCCAGGGATGGCACCGCAAAAATCGGCAGGTCATCCATCACCACCGATTCACTCACCGCCTCAGGATTCCCCAGGGATGGCGTCACGAAGGGATTGATCGGGCCGGGGGGTTCCGGGGGGGTAGCCGCTGCATCCTCCGCCCGCGTTTCCTCCGCAAAATTCGACAACCGATTCATAAACCGATCGTCCAAATTCAGCGCTTCAAACTCATCGGGCAAGCGAGCTGCCGTCACCTCGATCGTATTGGCTTCCTCAAAGGCATCCAACTCATCCAGACTGTCAAACCCTTCCAGATGGGTCGCATCCTCCACATCCTCCCAACCCTGGAACGTGCCCCCAAAGGCATCCTCAGCGTCCACCGCTAAAGACTCCGCAAAGGGATGATCAAATGTCACGGCGGCCCCATCCCCCGATCGATCCGCCGGGGCCGTTTGGAACAACTCCTCCGTCAACAGTTGATCCAAATCTTCATCCGGCAACCCTTCTACGCCTGTCGGAGTCCGATCGAACTCCGCAAAAAATTCGGGGGGTGGCGTCACCAATTCCACTTGGGGCACGGCAGAGTCACTCACACCAAAATCGATTTCTTCTTCTGCGTCGATCTCCGTCGTTGCGGTGAAATCGCCCAAATCTCCATCCAAGCCTTCCCCATCAAAGCCTTCTACAGAAAAGGACTCAAAGGATAGGTCATCATCAAAGAGATTCAAAATATCATCGGGTTCCGCCGTCTCAGCAGCAGGGTTCACGGGCTGCGGCAGGGGCGGCAATTCGATCGCTTTGCGTTCACTGGATTCGCGATCGCTGGGTTGCTTGAGTTGGGGCGGCAGGGTTTGTCCCGGACTAGCCGTCAAATCGGGCACCGTTGGCCCCTGATTCACCAAACCCAAAAACGCCAAATCCAAATCCGGCCCGCTGGGTTCCGGCGCGATCGTCGGTTCCAACAGGTCGGGCGTAATTTCCGGGGCGATCGACGCCAGCAGATCTTCTAACGCCGCTGTTACTGTAAAGCTTTGCGTCGCCACGGGCATTTGGCTGGTCCGATCGCGCAACACCACTTCCCCGAGCAACAACTGCGCCGACAAGGACGTTGGCATCGGCACCGTTAACTGGAAATCCTGGGGCACCGTTTCCATGGGCAATGCCGTTGCCCAATTCACCACCGTTTCGCCCGTTTGAGGATCTCGCAGGATCACTTGCGCATCCACCGTCGCCAGCGGGGTCGCCAGCGCGATCGTCTCCGATCGATCGTCGGTCATCGGTTCCGGGAGGATTTGGCCAGCCAGAACCAGACTTTGCCCAGCACTCCTTTCATAGGTATCCGGGTGCAGACGAATTTCCACCTGCGGCAGCGCTGGTACATTGCCCCTATTCGCAGTCTCAGCCATACCAGCCGTAATCTCAGCGGACTCCGCCAAAATCGTACTCTCAGCGATCTCATCGCTAGCAATCTTATCTCCAGCGATCGCGCCCTCAGCGGTCACCGCCGCCGGCCCATCGGCCCACACGTCACTTCCCACATCGTCTAAATCGAAATCCCCCAGATCGAGATCTATCGGTAATTCCAGCCCTGAACTTTCCCCTACGGCCACGGGCTCAAGGGAGGTTCGATCGGGCGTAGCCATCTCGTCTAAGGGCGCAAATTCCAGCTCATCCAGCAAACTTTCTAGATTGGGTTCCGGGCTAACCTCATCCTCAACTTCAGCCCCTAAATCCAGCTCTAATCCCAAATCTGGCTCTAATCCCAAATCCAGTTCCAAGCTAGGCAATTCTGCGGCGATCGCTTGCTCTGCCTCCCAGTCCTCAGCCAACAAATCTGTCCCAGTCTGGCCTAACCGATCGTCAAGATCCTCAACCTCCGGCAAGCCCAATTCCGCCAGCAGCGCCGATTCCTCATCCAGCACCTCATCATCGATCTCATCTCTATCGATCGCAGCCCTATCGATCGCCCCGGACTGCACCTCAGACTGCACCGGAGCCACCGCAGCAGCGGGCCGACTCCAATCCGGTTCCCACTCCCCGCTGACTTCCGATTCCTTCGGCAGCACATGCAACTGGACGGAATACTGACAGGTTGCCCCAATCAAATCCGTCATCAGCCCACTACCGCAATGGAGTTCCCACACCCCCGGTTGCAGCATCGTAAAGGGCATCACCACCATCAGACCATCGGCATTGGTGCGACTCTGACGGCGCTGGGTACGGCGCTTAGGCGGATCCTCCTCCGTTGCTTCGTGGGTAATCCGCAGTTCAATATCAGCATTTTTTAAGCCCGATCGCACCAAGACCCGATAGCGCCCCTCCAGAATCTCTACATCCGGCGATTCCAGGGGTAACCACGATCGATCACCCTCCTGCTGCAACAAAAAGTCCCACTTTATTTCTTGCCCAGCCATAGGTCGTATCCATGCGATAGGGGTAGCTTGGTCTACAGTCTACCGTAGGGAACGAATGTGGGATAAAACAATCAGCTCAGACACCCCCATCTGGCATAAAAATAGAGGTTTGACTTGATGACAAGTCAAACCTCAACACTTTCATCCAATTGACGAGTGGCTTTAGTAGTTCACTACGCCCTTCAGGATGTCATCGATCGTGCCAATGTTGGCCAACAGCAGATAAGCACAGAATGCACCACCCATTGCACCGATGAAGAATCCACCGGAGAACTTACTCCAACCTTGGGCACTTTGCAGTTCACTGGAGCTACCAGAGTCATCATTCTGGAAACGAGCCAACCCATGGGCAGATAGAGCCATCGTGGCAATAATAATGAGACCCATTGCACTCACCAGACCACCAAAAGCAGCCAAATCAGAGTCGCGCAGGGGACCAAGCTTCGTCCAGGGTCCTACGATGAAATAGCCGTGTGCCATCCCAACTTCGAGACCACGCAGCAGCGGAGACAGCCCCTTACGGTAAGCGGGCAGGTTTCCGATAAACGCGCGGGTAAAATCGGAGTCGCTGACGGGCGTGGAGAGGTGCCCAACGAAGGGATCGTCGTTGTAAGCCTTGACAAATTGAGCCATAGCTAGATGATTCCTAACAGTTTTCTGAAAAGGGAGAATGAACTCGCCTTCAATCATACGGGTTGAGCATCGGTAGATTCTCAGGATCGGGGGAATGCTTCAGAAAAGTTCATGGCGAAACGTTATAAAAGTTCACGCTTCTGCAAAACATGTCATTTTGTTAAGCAATGTTGCGCTCTCAGCCTGTTCAATCTCTGTGCCCAATCCCCCCAATCACAATTCGATCCCCCAGGCTCCACCCCCTTAGGACACTTCATAAACAGCCCAACAAACCGGATAAACAGCCCAACAAACCGGGAACTATAGAGAACTGTTCCCTTCTAAACTATCCAATACGGGAAGCTTGATCTGGATAGGAAATCTTGATGCGTGATTCTGCCTTGCCCCAGGAATTTATCATTCGTCCGGCCTGCCGTCGGGATGCGAGATCGATCGGTCAACTCACCCGCGAACTCGCAAACCTCGCCTTCAGCAAACCCGCCAGTTCAACCGCCCGCCCCCCAGTGACCTTTGTCCAAGTTTATAAAGCTTTTCAGCAGATTCACCCCCATCCCCATCCATCATTCCAGGGCAGAGCCTGGTGGGGCTATTTTGGCTGGGGAGTCACGATCGCGATCGGCCTTTACTACCTGCAAACCCTACCTGAACCCACTGGAGTGATCCTAGCTTGGCTGATTTTCGGCCTGAGCCTGGTGATGTTGGCAATCCTTCTGATTCCCTGGATCAACTGGTCAGACTACTGGGTCATTGAATACCAGGGCACTGTGGTGGCCTGCGCCAAACTCTACCTCAATCCAACCCATTCAGAAGTCTACGATGTCTTTGTGCATCCCGATTGGCGCGGTCAGGGGCTGGGGGCTGCGCTGCTGCAAACCCTGATCCAGAAAGCCACAATCCCGATTTACCTTGCCAGTCTGCCCACCACCATTTCGTTTTATCAAAAGCTGGGGTTCGCCCCGATCGAACCTTGGGATTTGGAACCTCAGCTCAGAACCCGTCTCAGCATCAACAATCCCAAGTTTCGCTACCGAGGACTGACTGCCATGGTGCTGACCTGCCGAGGTTAGGCAGCAGGTGATTAGACGGGATGCTTAGACTCGTTACTACTGGACTCTGACACTGGATGATGACACTGGCCCCTGGGCCATCAGTTGCATTGAGCCTTAGGCTATCAGTTACATCGTGCCCTGGGCCATCAGTCGCCGCCAATCGTCACAGTACTGGGCAATATCCGCCTGCTGGATTTCGCTTTGATCGCCCGTGGTCAACCACTTGAGCTGCACGGTGCGCTTCTCCGCTTCCGCATCTCCCAAAATCAGACAGGCCGCTGCCCCCGATCGATCGGCTCGCTTGAACTGTTTGCCAAAGGCACTGCCACTGAGATCCAGTTCCGCCTTAAACCCTGCCTGTCGCAGTTGTTGGGCAATGCGTAACGCCTGCGCCTCCGCCTTTTCCCCTCGGGAGACGAGGTAGAAATCCGTTTTGACGATCGGAGCCGCTTGCACCTTTTGCAGTAGTAAAATCAACCGCTCCAAGCCCATGGCCCAGCCCACCGCTGGCGTTTCTGGGCCGCCCAACTCTGCCACCAGACCGTCATAGCGTCCCCCCGCACAGACCGTAGCCTGGGCTCCCAAATCATCGGACTGGATTTCAAACACCGTGTGGGTGTAGTAGTCCAGACCCCGCACGAGCCGAGGATTGACCTTACAAGCAATGCCCAAATCCGCCAACAGTTGCTGCACCCGATCGAAGCGGGCTTTAGACGCTGGGCTCAGGTGATCCAAAATGCTGGGTGCGCCATCCAGAATGCGCTGGGTGTTTTGATCCTTGGAGTCCAAAATGCGCAGGGGATTGCGGTTCAGGCGATCCTGGGAATCCGGATCCAAGTCAGTTTTGTAGGGCGTTAGATAGTCCACCAGCGCCGATCGAAAGGCTTGACGATCGGTCCCGTCGCCAATGGAATTTAAATCAAACTTCAAATCCTTCAGTCCCAAGGCTTGCAGGATATCGGTCGCGACCGCGATCGCTTCCACATCCGCCCGCTCATCGCCACTACCGAGCAACTCCAAGCCCAGCTGGTGGAACTGCCGCTGCCGTCCAGCCTGGGGTCGTTCGTAGCGGAACATCGGCCCCACATACCACAGCCGTTGCGGGCCACCCTGAGCCTGTAACCCATGCTCAATGTACGATCGCACCGCCCCCGCCGTTCCCTCCGGACGCAGGGTTAACGATCGCTCCCCCCGATCGAGGAAGGTATACATTTCCTTACTGACAACATCGGTGGCTTCTCCCATCCCCCGCGCAAACAAATCCGTCTGCTCAAAAATGGGGGTGCGAATTTCCCGAAAAGCCGCACGGTTGAGAATCTCCCGCGCCGTTGCTTCCACAAACTGCCAAGTGCTGACCTCGTCGGGCAGAATGTCTCGTGTCCCGCGAATTGCCTGAATAGAACCCATGATGTCTCAGTCTCTGATTACCGTGCCGTAAGACGTTATCTAGTCAAAGCTATCTAGGCGAAGCTATCTGGTGATAAGCCGTTTGGTTACAACGAGATGCCCAGCTAGCTGCAACGCTCCCACGCGCCATAGCGATCGCCATAGTACGCCAAAATGTGATCAACCTGGTGTTGAGCCTCCGGTCGATCGGGTAGTTCAATCTGTAAGCCCCCCAATTGGCTTTGCAGATAGTCAAATTGCCGAGACGTTTGGGGCAAACACTGCACCGTTACCCCGTCAACCTGTTCTAGATGCGCCGCAATTTCTCGGTAAACCGCGAGAGGAACCGAATCATTCTTCACAGAAAACACTATCATGCCTACAACTAAGCCCCTTCTCCCTGTTTATAGGCTGGTAACGTGCAGCAGTTCACCTCATCTAGACAAACTTTGCCCCATTGCAATGCCCACCGAACCAAAGCAACTCGGTTCTCGGTCTCGGTTTTTGTCAGAATATTGCTAATGTGGTTGTCTACGGTGCGCTTGCTGATATCCAGCTTTTCAGCAATCTCCTGATTGGTCAAACCAGCCGCTACCAGCTCAATGACCTGAAGTTCTCGATCGGATAGCGGGGCTTGAGCTTGAGAATCACTTTCTGCCATAGAGGTCTCAACACCAAATGCGTACATATGCTTATGCTCATTGTAGTTCTAGGAAGCGATAGGCGAAACTGACTGTTAACGCTTTGAAGTTTCTTTTTGAAAAGTTTCTGTTCACGCGATCGCATCAACCATGGCCAAAGACGCTTCCATCCAATGTCCCAACCCATTCTGTAAAGCGCCCAACCCAGATGATCACGTCTTCTGCGATCGCTGTCAGACGTTTATTCCTCAACACTATCTTTGGGCGACGGGGGGCGGAGCGGAACATTTGGCCGTGGGAACGTTAGTTGCGGATCGCTATCGTGTCCTTGCCCCTCAGGTTTTACTGGACACGACCCCCGGACTGCTGCCAGATCTGCCCCTGGAAATTTCCCTCAAACTGGAAACCTATTTACGACTGCTGGCCCATCGGCCCAGAACCCCCCAAGTCTACGGTATTATCCGCAACCATGACACAGAACCGATTATTCTGCTGGAAGAGGGAGGGGTCTATGGTGCACACACCTTGAGCACCACGGGAGAATCCTTAGCGGGATGCGTCATGCCAGAACTGATTGAGCGCTGGGAAACCGCATCCCATTTACAACAAGTGAATTGGATCCTCCAGTTGGCAGAACTCTGGAAACCCCTCTCTTTAGTCAAAGCTTCGGCTACGCTGTTGCAACCAGAACTGATCAGAATTAACGGGGGAATGGTTCACCTGTTAGAAGTGCTGTACCAGCCCAATCTAGAAGTGACCCTGCCCCACCTGGGAGAATTTTGGCGAGAGCTTGCTGATACCAGTGCCAATCCTAAGTTTTGGATTAGTCTCAGCGATCGTTTGATCCAGAAGGAGATTAGTGAATTTGATCAATTAATTAATCTTCTGGATCACGAGATTAGTCAAACTTCCCAGTCAGGGGGACGTGTTTTCATCACTACCCAAACCGATCAAGGGCCTAATCGCCAACGCAATGAAGATTCCTGCTATCCCGTTCCTGGAACATTTACTGAGTTGCCTTTGACGAATTCTGCCCAATCTTTGGTCTTGGTTTGTGACGGAATTGGTGGCCATGAAGGCGGCAATGTTGCATCCAATTTGGCGATCGAAACGGCTCTAGAAACGGTCAGTAAGAAAACAATTTCCAGTTTTGACGGGGCGAGACGGGCGCTGGCCAAGGCTATCCGCCAAGCCAATGATGCCATCTGTGCTCGGAATGACCAGGAAGAACGGACAGAACGCCAACGCATGGGAACGACGATCGTGGCGGGCTTGATCTATGGCAACCAGCTTTGTATTGCCCACATTGGGGATAGTCGTGCCTATCGGATTACGCGCCAAGGCTGCTACCAAGTCACGATCGATGATGACATTGCATCGCGGGATGTGCGCCAGGGGTATACGCTCTACCGGGAAGCGATTCAACATTCCAGCTCGGGGGCTCTGACCCAAGCCCTTGGCATGGTTCCTTCTTCGCTGCTGTATCCCCACACGAAGCGGTTTGTGTTTGACGAGGATTGTATCTATCTTCTTTGTTCCGATGGGTTAAGTGATTTCGATCGCATTGAAGAAGCTTGGGCGCTGGAGTTACTGCCGGTGCTGGACGGCAAAGCCGACTTGACTGAAGCTTGTCAGCGGTTGCTAGAAATTGCTAATGTTCGCAATGGCCACGACAACGTGACGATAGCGCTACTACAGTATCAAGCTGCCAATCAACCGATAACGGAGCCTCTCACCCAACCCCCTAAGGCAGAATCGATTGCCGATCAGGATACCGCAGAGTTACGATCGACCAGGGTCAGTTCTCGGTTGAGAACCCGGCTAGTCAAGCCTTCTAGCCCCTCCCCTCGCCCTTGGGTGCTCTGGTTTTTGTTTCTGAGTCTAACGCTGTCGGCGGTAGGCGTAGCCTGGGTTTTGCTGGGGGGTAATACAGGACTGTTTTCCCGATCGTCCTCAGCCCCTCGTCCTGACTCTTCCCTGCGGGAATTTTCCCTAGGACAATTGATTAAGGTAAAACCGGATGCCCGATCGCCCCAGGGTCTGTCGCTCTTGCCCCAACCTACTAAACAGACCGCTGGGGGGATTCCCCTGAAAGTTGGGGAGGTAGGAGCGGGATCAATCCTCCAAGTGTTACAGGTTGAAACTTCCAGTGATGCCTCGGTCGAACCGTGGGTTAAGTTAAAGCTCTGTTCAGGGCCAGGGACACCGAATCCCACCAGTTCGGGTTCTCCCAGCCCCTCAACTTCTCCCAGTCCCACGGCCAAAGCTTCGCCTGCATCGATCGCGCCGTCCCAGCAACCCCCATCTCAAACCTCTGCTCCCGCTCCGCCAGCCGAGTCAGTGTTAGCTGGGGTGGAGGGTTGGCAGCAGGCGGGGCTGCTGAGTCGTGCTACGGAGTCCCTGCCGGTGATGCCCAACGCCTCGATCGGCGCTTGTACCCTGCCGCCTTCGTCACCTCTGCCGCCTAGCCCTCAATAGTCTCTAGTAAGTCTCTAAGTAGGCAGTTGTGGGGGGCGGATAGTTCAGTTCAGTCGTTCGGAACAAGATTTAGGAACAAGTTAGCATGGGTTCTTCGGACATTCCCTGTCTCAATTTGGCCATCGATCGTCTGCGGGCGACGGGGGCAAATCACTTTGCGATCCATGTTATCCATGCCCCCTACCGGGCGGGATACGTTTTGCATGATGGTCTGTGGTCGGAGTCGCTTTCCCAGGTTTGGACTTCTTGGCAGGAAATGTTTGCGGTGCGATCGGTGCCGACGGTGCCCTTCGTCTCGGAAGCGGGACTGCCCCCCTCCAAACCCCCAGTCATGGAAACGGGGACGGCACCCTCTGGACAGGCGGTTCCCTATAGTGTGCGATTGATGCAAACTTTAGGGATTAATCTATGGCAATGGCTGTTTACTGGGCCGATCCAGACTTGTCTCAGTCAGAGTCAAGGGATTGCCATGGGCCAAAATAAGCCGTTACGGCTGCGGTTGGATATTCGGGATCCCGATTTGATTGCGGTGCCCTGGGAAATTATGCAAAGTCAGGCGGGTAAGCCCGCGATTTCCCTTGGCCAACAGGTTTTGTTCAGCCGGACAACCAGTGATGTGGAAGATTTGCCGCTGCTGCGAACGGAGCAGATGCTGAATGTGTTGCTGGTGTTGGGCCAAGATTCTGCGCCTAATCTTGATCTGAATCCTGGATCAGCGTTTAGTGACGTGACGCAGCAACATCTGGAACCCGACGATCGCCTGAAGTTGGATCAAGAGGCAGAAGCCCTCTCGCGGGTGTTGCGTAACTCGAGTCGCTTTGGCAATGCGGCACTCTGTAATGTGGATGTGTTGGTGCAACCGTCGCCCGCAGAATTGATTGCCCGCTTGGAAACGCAGCAATACAATGTTCTGTTCTATGCAGGCCATGGGATTCCGGCTCCCGATGGGGGACTCTTGTTCCTGCGATCGGATATGGCGATGAATGGTACGGAATTGGCGCAGGTATTGCGACGGGGGCGGGTCAAGCTGGCGGTGTTTAATGCTTGCTGGGGTGCGCAACCCGATCACCAGGGGGGCCAGACGATCCCCCGCAGCAGTTTGGCGGAGGTGTTGCTGCACCATGGAGTTCCGGCTGTACTCGCGATGCGGGATTCGATTACGGATCAGGAAGCGTTGGCATTTATTCAAGCATTTTCCCAGGCGTTGGCGGAACGGTTGTCGATCGACCAGGCGATGGCGGTGGCGCGGCAGAATTTGCTGACGTTGTTTAAGTTTAATCAGCAGGCTTGGACGTTGCCGGTGCTCTACATGCATCCGGAGTTTGATGGGGAGTTGATTAAACCCTTAGATGAAAGTTTGACGCAAATCCCTAGTAATCCGAGCCAATTTGGTCGCAAGATGCCGATCGCCTCACTGCGATCGTTAATCACCTCGCGGATGTGGACGATTCGGGGTGGGCTGATGCGGGTGGGCATTAGCGAAGATAATGATCTGGTACTGCGGGGAGAACCGGGGGTGTCTCGAAAACATGCCGAAATTTTCTGCCGCAATGCCTTTAATGGAGATGAAGCGCTGACCTATCATTTGCGGGATTTTTCGCGCTATGGCACTTGGGTCTTGGGATCGCAGGGCTGGCAAAAGATTAATCACCAAGAGGTGCAGCTTTACCCTGGAACGCAACTCAAGTTTGGGGGATCGCAAAATTCAGTCTTGGAGTTTGTCGTGACCGATCCGGAGGGGGCTGAGTGGACGTACTAGCCCCAGCAATTCACTGAATGAATCTCTATGAATCTCTATGAATCCCTATGAATCCACCTATGGGCTACATAAATGATTTGGGGCAAAGCCGATCAATATTCGTAAACCAACGGAGAGAGCTTGAAGATGTCAGGGTTGGAGCAGTGGATTGTACGGAATGCGGGTTGATGCAACTTGGGCTAGGTTAAAATCTGCGCAATCTGGGCTAAGTCTAAATCTGGGCTAGGTTAGAATCTGGGCTAGGTTAAATCTGGGCTTAGCTTGGGATGCGTGACTGTTTTTCAGTGGTGTTTTTCCAGTTAGGATGGAGCGATGGTGAAGTTACTTGCAGGGCTATTGATCCTAGGCGCGTTGGGATTGTTGGTCTATTCTGTTTTGCAGGATCGCCGCCGATCGGGGAGTGGTCGGGGCTTGAGCGGCAAGATTGATAGCAAATTGTTGAAAGCGACGAAGGGCGATCGGGCTTTGGCAGAACGATTGCTCCGGGGGGCACAGTTGAAGTATCCTGGCAAATCCGATCGGTGGTATGTGGAAAAAGTCCTCTATGACTTACAACGAGATGGAGCAGGCCCGGTGCGTTAGAACGGATCATGCCGGAGAACGGATCAGCCATAGTCTTTTCTGGACAAGCAATAGAAAATCAACGTTTGTTGAATAAATAAACAATTGCTTCAAACAATACACAATTGTTAAATCCAGGGGGAAAGTTAAGAAACTGTCCTGACAATGGGAAGTGAAGCATTCAAGTCTTAGGCTATGCCGTATCTCTGTGAATTAAATAACGGGCAACGAATTTATCTCGAGAATCATGGTCAGCAGACGACCATGACGATCGCTGCTTCCCAGCCCGGTCAGCAACAGCAATCGGGGACTAGTTTTACCACCGGAGCCTGGGTCGCGCCGCCGGAAGCGTTTCAATTCTCGAATGGCGTGGTGATTAAACTGCGGACAGAGCAGGGCGAACTCGCGATCCAAGTGCAGGGATCGAGTGCAGCTATGGTGCAAGGTTTTCCGGCGGGTAGCCAGGGGCAGGCGCTGCAAATGCAACAGACCGCAACTATGCCGGGAATGCAGCCCATGCCAGAAATGAAATCTATGCCAGAAATGAAATCTATGCCAGAAATGAAATCTATGCAACCGATGCAGCCCCTGCGGATGGGGGATATGCAGATGAGCCTGAATCCGATGGAAATGCGAATGGGGAATATGGAAATGAAAATGGGCACTCCAACTGTGTCTTCGGCAGCGGCTTCTAGTGTTGCTTCTAGCAATGTATCAAATGTAAGTTCTAACGTTAGTTCTAATGTTAGTTCTAATGTTGTTTCTGGTAGTAATTCTACCGTGGTTCCTAATGCTAGGCGATTTTGTACACAGTGTGGGAATGCGGTTCAAGCCACCGATCGCTTCTGTGCCAGTTGTGGTCATCAGTTGAGCTAGGGGTGGCTGAATGGTTGACTGCTGGACTGACGATCGCTGGGCGAGCGGCTGCAAAGATGATCAGGAGGCTTAACGGATTTTGATAAACTTGCCTGGTTCCGCTTGAGAGAGGGTGATCGGTTCGGCTAGTTGGATTAATTGACCAGTAAAGGATTCGATCGAGCCGCTGCCGTTGTCCGTTGTTGTTGCTTCTTAGCCTGCCAATCTGCCTGGGTAAACGACTCATGGTAAGACCGCTCCGTGTTCACCTCCCACAGGTCATGGGATTCGCCAAACAGGTTCCGCGCCGCCAACACCGCCGTCAGCATGGAATGATCCTGATTGTTGTAACGGTGCATGCCATTGCGCCCGATCGTTTGCAGATTTTCGATCGTGCCGAGAAAGTTTTGAATCACCTGCAAATGCTGGCGATAGTCGCGATCGTAGACCGGATACGCCTTCGGTTGCCGGATCACCGTTCCATCCTCCACCGCTTCCACCGGAGCCAAGCCCAACGCTGCCACCTCACGGGTCGCCAAATCCAGCAACTCCGTGTCGGACATTTCCCACAGAGCATCGCCCTCAGAACAGAAATACTCCATGCCCAAACAGGTCTTACTCGGATCGGGCACCATTGCCGGACTCCAATTTTTAAAATTCTGAATCCGCCCCACCTTCACCTGCGGGCTGTGGATATAAATCCAGTTATCCGGGAACAGATCCGCCCGATCGATCACGATCGGAACAATAATAAAAGCACGGTAGTTCAGCGATCGAGCCGCTTCCAACACCTCCGGTGGCGCAGGCGGATTCAACCGCTGCACCAAGGCCGTCACTGGCATACTGGAAATAAACTGTTCCGCCGGAATCTCCAGCGTTTCCCCAGCTTGGCGCGTCGTAATGCTGCAAATGCGATTACCCTTACGGTTGATCTGCACGACCCCCGTATTCATCGCCACCTGGCCACCCCGCGCTTCGATCGCCTGCTGGAAGCGCTCCCACATTTGCCCCGGCCCCAAGCGAGGATAATCAAATTCCTTAATCAAGGTCTTCGTATTATTGACCTTGAAAATGGCATTCATCACCGCCGTACGCAAAGATAGCCCCTTAATCCGTTGCGCTGCCCAATCCGCCTCAATTTTGTCGCATTCAATGCCCCACACTTTTTCCGTATAGGTTTTAAAAAACGTGCGGAATAACCGACGCCCAAAGCGGTTGGTGACCCAATCTTCCAACGTCGCTTCCGCCTTAATCGGACGGGCTTTCACTTTGAGATAACTCAGCAGAATTTTGGCACTCTCACGAATCCCTAAATTGCCCAACGTATCCAACAATTCCAAGGGATAGTTAAAAAAGTCGCCATTGTAGTAAATCCGCGACAGACGGGGCACCTTGATGAACTCATCCCCCATGACCTCTTGCCACAGTTGATTGACCACATCCACCTTCGTAAAAAAGCGATGGCCGCCAATATCAAAGCGATAGCCCTTGTAAACCTCCGTGCGGGCAATCCCACCCACCTGATCCGATCGCTCCAGTACCAACGGCTTCACACCGTTTTTCACCAATTCATAGGCCGCAGTCAGCCCAGCGGGGCCAGCCCCAATCACCACCACAGGATGTTGCTTCACCGTTCATACCTCCACGATGGAAATCGCTGATTATTTTTGCGTCATAAGACGAGAACTAGGCTGAGCAACCGCAAAACGGCGACTCCGATCGGCCCCACTTTCAGACCGTATCCAATAATTCACAGTTCCCAGCACAAAGGCAATCCCACTGTAGGCATAGTAGAGCCAGTGCCAAGGGATAACTTGTAGGGCAAAGGGTAGACTCCGCTTATGGAGAAAGAAACGGTAGACCGACGCATTCAACAATAGCAAAAATATGCTACAGAAAATCACACCATTAACGGCCCAAATACTGAAAGGAATACAGGCAAGACAAGCGACCAAACTATAAACTGCAATAACACTAAGACGGCTGTTGGTATCTAGATTTAAGTCATTCACCAACCTCCGATCGCGCCAAATCAGTTCCGTCCAAGGCAGGGCGCGGTAAAAGAAATCCGCCTTCAGCAGGGAGCGCACCCCCCAGCGCTTCAAATGCGTCACCTGTACTTGCTTACACAGGCCAATGGAATAGTGGTGCTGCTTGAGCCGATAACCCAGTTCAATGTCTTCGATCGACGGATAGCGATAGACTTCATCAAATCCGCCAACATCAAAGAAAACGGATTTACGAATCGCACCACAAGCCCCCCAAAACGTAGAGGCTTCCTCGCGGGAAATTTGGTGGGTGTAGTGGTGCAATAAATTTTTGTATTGCGATAGGAAGTTCGCAGCTCCCGGCGTATCGTCGTAGGACCCAATCAACGCATCCAGCGTCGGATTAGCCTCAAAGGCTAGGGCAACCTGGGTCAGCGTATCCCAGCGAATGGCCACATCTGCATCCACAAAAAAGAGGAGCTCACCCTTAGCCGCCTGGGCCCCCGAATTACGTGCATAGGCTGGCCCCCGGTTACGATCGAGGCGAATCACCTTCGCGCCAAACGATCGGGCCGCTTGTTCACAGGCATCACTGCCCCCGTCAATCACGACAATCACTTCTACCGTGGGGGGGACAAATTGTTCCAGACTGGCTAAACAGCGGCGAAAACTTTCACCCCCGTTGTAAACCGGAATGATGATGGAAATCTCTGACAGTAAAATCGAATGCGGGGCAAGCCTTTCGACCACCGCAGTGGAAGCAGTACGGTTCATAGCAGGACAATCTGATCTGAATCTGAACAGGATCTGAGTAGAACCGAATCCACCCGCAACGGCCCCCAATCATGCTCCTTGTCCCTGGACGATCCCGATCTCCTTCCTAGGAAGTTAACTCAGAAAATAGGGGAAGTGACAACCAACACTCCCGTTAAGTTAGAAGCTTGATTGCACAACAGATCAAGAAGAATGGAAGCTAGCGCATTACTGAGGTGAACCGGACAGTAGTGTAGATGTGACAGAAAGCACCACGTTATCGGAAATCACTTAAGCAATTCAACTGATGTATTCTGCACCCCTTATATGCATCGCATAGTATTAGATCTGCCAGAACCTAAGCTACCGCCAATCATTGCTCTTCATTGACTCTTTGTAGGAATCCGAATTTTCCCCCAGAAATTACAAGTAAGTGTGAAGAATCCTGAATAGAGAGTGCGCTTTCTACGAGTTATCTAGGATTTTCAGGCTTTCCATGGGTTATAGATAGCACGATCGCCAACTCCCTATTTCGGGTGATAGGCTGCATCGGGTGATACGGCTGCAATGGCTAGTGCAATGGCTAGAAGAGCAATTTCGAAGAGCAACTTCGGTGAAGCCTTGGTTCATTCCTGGATTCACGAAATAGAATCAATCAGGTGAAAACCCGCACTCGATTTGAATCTTTTGCAAATCTTTGATAAAACTCCCATGAATTCAGCGTTCTAGACATTTACATCCCAGGATATGTCATCAGTATATTGACTAGGGCAGGATTGGTAAAACCATGACAATTGCCAACATGTTCTTCCCGGTCTACATCAAAATTTGACACAGTCCATTTCAGTACATTCTTGTGTAATACATTCAAATGAATAATTATTTGTGATTTGACAATTTAATTGGGAGATTCAAACCTCTTTGACTTGGGACTGATTAATTCTTTGTTCCAACTGCTTGATCTTCAGCATTGACGAGTCAATCTGATGAGTCCATCTTCCGTAGATTTCTCTCTCGATGCATTCAATCCCTAGACTGCCACCCTTGCGCCGATGTGAACGCTAGTTTTCCGACTGTTCCTAGTTTTTCTGTAATTGTGCCGACCTACAATCGTCCCAGATTATTGCAGGCTTGTTTACAGGCGATCGCGCAGATGGATTATCCCCGCGATCGCTTGGAAGTGATTGTGGTGGATGATGGGGGTAGCCAGCCCTTGGACGAGATCGTGCAACCCTTCATCACGCCCCTCTCCCTGAAGCTGCTTCGGCAAGCCAACGCTGGCCCCGGAGCCGCCCGCAACCACGGCGCAACCGAGGCCCGAGGCGATTATTTGGCCTTTACCGACGATGATTGCCAACCCGATCGTCAGTGGTTACGAGCCTTGGCTAGCCAAGCGCAAACTCAGCCCACTGCCATGCTGGGGGGCGCGATTCACAATCAGCTGCACCGCAATCCCTTTGCCGAAGCCAGCCAACTGATCATCAGTTACCTCTATCAACACTTTGCAGACCATCCCCAAGCCCCTCGTTTTTTTACCTCCAACAATCTAGCGGTCCCGCGCGATCGCTTCCTGGCTCTGGGCGGGTTTGATCAAGCTTTTCGCATTGCCTCGGAGGATCGGGAACTGTGCGATCGCTGGAGTCAGCAACCCGCAGCCTTGATCTATTGCCCAGCGGCACAGGTCTTCCACAGCCATGATCTCAATCTATTCAGCTTCTGGAAACAGCACTTTAACTATGGCCGAGGCGGTTTTGGGTTCCATCGCTTGCACGCCCAGCGCCAGACCCCGCAAATTAGCTCTGCCCCCGCCCCTTCCCCCCCTCGCCCCGATCGGCATCTCGATCGCCTGCGCTTCTACCGCAACTTGCTGAGCTATCCCTATCGCACCGTTGCCCCCAAAACCCTCCGGACGCGCCTCTGGGCCACGGGGCTAATGTTATTGATCCTGCTGGCTCAGGTGGCGACGGCCAGCGGCATGATTTTTGAATGGGGCCGATCGCGGCAGGAGGCAAGTAACACACCATGAACCTAGAGCCTTCGATCGATCTACCTGCAACCCAACCCCGTTTCGAGATTCAGCCCATCGACCCGCCCTTGCCTAAGGACATTGCGGTGTCGATCGTAGTGGCCACCTACGATCGGCCCCAGGATTTGGCCGCCTGCCTGACGGGACTAGTGCAGCAAAACAGCGATCGCCCCGTGGAAATCATCGTAGTGGACAACCATCCGGCCTCGGGTATCACCCCCGCGATCGTGCAGCAGTTTCCCCAGGTGAAGCTAGTCCAGGAACCACGCCAGGGCAGTTCCTATGCCCGCAATGCCGGAATTTTGGTGAGTCGAGGGGCGATTATTGCCATGGTGGATGATGATGTGCGGGTGCCACCGGATTGGCTGGAGTCGTTACTGGCCCCCTTTAGCCGTCCAGAGGTGATCGCGGTAACCGGACACATTCTGCCGATCGAACTGGAAACCCGTGCCCAGAAACTGTTTGAACATCACTATGGCGGGTTGGGGCGGGGCTGGAACCGTCGGGAAGCCGATCGCCACTGGTTCCAGCAAACCCGCTGGTTTTCGCCCCCCACCTGGGAACTGGGAGCCACCGCCAATGCGGCCTTTCGGGCGACCTTATTCAACCATCCCCAAGTCGGGTTATTGAGCGAATTTCTGGGGGCCGGACTGCCGATCGGGGGCGGGGAGGACACCTATTTTCTCTATCGAGTCCTGCGATCGGGCGGCACGTTGGTCTACGAACCGAGTGCTTGGGTGTGGCATTGCCATCGCCGGGACATGACAGCCCTCTGCCGACAGGTGTATAACTATCGCAAAGGTCATGTGGGGCATCACTTAACAGCATTGTTGCAAACCGGAGAATGGCGAGGGTTGATGAATTTGCTCGTGGGCATTAATGTGCATGACGCGCGGCGGATTTACCATCGCTTGCGGGGCTGGAGCGCCTATCCGATTCGGTTAGTCCTCTGGGAAATGCTGGGCACTTGGGTGGGGCCTTGGGCCTTGGGGCGATCGTACCTGCGGGTCAAGCGGCTCGGCTTCAGTCGTCAACCGCCGGTTAGCAAAGGCCGATCGTTAAGCGCTAGAGACTCGATCCCCCCTAGCCCGCCTTAATAAGGGAACTAGATTGAATGCCTTTCTGTTGTCTTCGTTCATCATCTTCCGTTCACAGCTCCCCTTAATAGGGGGAGTTTAGGGGAATCCTTACTCAGATCCGACACCATGTCCTACCGCCAAAAGTTTATTGACATCGAACTGAGCCAGCCTTTACCCACGCTGACAGGTTTGGGTAGCTATCACCAGGTGCAGGGTTTGGTACGCCTGAAAGGAGAAGTGCTGGGCTGGGTTTGGATTCCGGTGCAGAGTGGCGTCTGTTCCGCCGCCGCGATCGCCGAGGCCATCTTTCCCAAATACGCCCGTCTCGTGAGTCAAAAACTGCTGGCATGGCGGTTGCTCCAGCCTGATCTGACCAGTTGGCGCATCCAGGATTGGTTTGATCTACTGTCCCACGATCGCAGTCTGCCCGATCGATCGTCAACGGCTCTGCCCACCGGGCCATCGTTAACGGTCGTCGTCCCCGTTCTGCCGACGGAGGCCGATCGCGCCATAGAGGGATTACACGAAGGATTACAGGCACTCCAGCAGGCGGTTCAGCAGGCATTCTCGACAATGCCCACGGTACCGCTAGAGGTTCTCGTCGTCGAAATCACCCCCAGCCACGATCGGCTACAAACCCTGCTCCGCACCGAATATCCCAGCTTCCGCTACCACTCCACCCCCAGTCCCAGCGTCAACGCCGCACGGAATTTAGGGATTCAGAAAAGCCAAGGGGAAATTGTCGCTTTTACAACCCCGTTGGCGCAAGTCGATCGGACTTGGTTGACGACGATCGCCCAAACCTTTGTCCAGCATCCAAACCTCGCCCTGCTGACTGGCTTAGTTGTTCCCCTGACTGTCGAACGGGAGCGGCAACGGCGCTATGAAGTGGGTTACAGCTTGGAGCGGGGCCACGAACGGCACTGGTTCCACTGGTCGGATAATCCCCCTTGGCCGGAGTTGGGCCGGATGCAGATGGCCGCTCCTATGAATTTTGCAGCTCGTCGATCGGCCTTGAGCGCGATCGGAGCCTTTGATCCGGCTTTGGATCTGCCTCAACTCACTGGGTTGGGCAGTGGCGTCTGGGAATTGTTCTGTCGGGGCCTATTGGCGGGACAAACGGGACTGTATGATCCGGCGCTGCTGGTGCGGCATTCCTTACCAGAAACCCGGCGGGAGATGGCCCGATCGGCCCAGCAATTTGGACGGACTTTTTTCAGCTATGTCAGCGTGGGTCGTCGCCGCTATCCGGATCTGAAGGGACGGTTTTTCCTGTTGGGCTGCTGGAAGTTGACTTGGATCCTCATGTTGATTGTTGGGGGACGTTATATTCCACGGTTGTGGAAGTGGGCGGAACTGCGGGGGGCGATCGGCAGTTGGGGCAGCTATGGCAAAGCACTGAATCAAGTTGCCGCGCTGCCGCCCACCCCGTTGGCCTTGCAAGCGCCTGCGTTAACGCTGACCATGGCCGTGCGGGAATTGGATCTGGCCAACCCCTTACCCAAAGTCCTGGAAGCACCGGAGGCCAAGACTGTCCGCATTTTTATCAAATTGGGGCGTCGCTTAATGGGTTCCATTGACATTGCCCACGATGGCCAGCCAATTTCCCAGGCTCGATTGGCAACCGCGATCGCCGACCAGCTCACCCTGGAGTTACTGGCCTTACCCTACCAATCCGACACAGCCCAGGCTTGGAACAAAACCCAACAGGCGATCGCTGAGCACTGGACACCCAAGGGAATGACGCAAATTCCCCAGACTGGCACGCGCTATGACCGACTGCCGCAGTCCGTGACGGTGAGTGTCATCATTCCCACCTGCGATCGGCCCCAGGATCTAGTTCGCTGTTTGCAACATGTATTGGCGCAAAATACCGATCGGCCCTTTGAAGTGATCGTGGTGGATAATCGCCCCCAGTCCGGCATCACTGCCCCGATCGTCGCCCAATTCCCCAGCATCAAATACATTCCCGAGACCCGCACAGGCAGTTCCTACGCCAGAAATACCGCCATTACCGCTAGCAGCGGGGAGATTGTAGCGATGGTGGATGATGATGTGGTGGTGCCACCTGATTGGTTGGAAATGTTGATTGCACCTATGGCACGGCCTGAGGTCATGGTCGTGACGGGGAATGTTTTGCCCCTGGAATTGGCGACGCCAGCCCAAGTGATGTTTGAAGATATGAAAGGGGGACTTAGCCCCGGATTTGTGCCCTTCGAAGTGGATAAAAGCTGGCTCGATTCGTTTGAAGGGTGTGCACCGCCGGTATGGGAGTTGGGTGTCTCGGCCAATGCGGCCTTTCGATCGACGATTTTTTCCCATCCGACGATCGGGCTGATGGATGAAGTCCTTGGCCCTGGAACCCCCGCCTTGGGCGGCGAAGAGAACCATTTAATTTACAAAGTGCTGCGATCGGGGTTTACCCTGGTTTACGAACCCGATGCCTACGCTTGGCACCACCACCGTCAGAGCATCGCGAGCCTCTATCGCCAAACGGTGGGGCACATGCGCGGGGGGATGTGTTATCACATTTTGATGTGGCGGCAGGAACGAGATCGGCGGGGATTTCTGCAACTGTTTAAGGAAATGCCCCGGTATTTAACGGAACGAATCCGCGATCGTATTCTAGGACGGCACAAAACTCCGTGGGGCCTATTACGCAGCGAAATTTGGGGTTATCTATCTTCGTTTTGGAGCTATTACCAAAGCCAAAAACGGGTGAAGCGCATCGGTCGGAGCCAACCCTATATTCCCAAGGATCAGCGATCGACCCAGTTGGAAGCAGATCCCGCAATTCCAGTTCAGTCTACGCAATTGCTATCAAGTCAGCCCCCCCTTCCCGAAGCCCCACCGGGATAAGTTCAGGATCCCGCTCTGCTGAATTCATCACCGATTACATGTTGTATTTATGCGTAGATTTCGATCTTTCCCAAGGAATCGATCCCCCCTAGCCCCCCTTAAAAAGGGGGGGATTGGATTGCAAGTTTATTTTTTGCAATTGATGCACGATCGATTAGTGCACGATCGACTATTCAAAGTCCCCCTTTTGAAGGGGGATTTAGGGGGATCGGCTTTTAGTTGGTGGATTCGATCCCCCCTAGCCCCCCTTAAAAAGGGGGGGATTAGATTGCAAGTTGATTCTTTGCAATTGATGCACGATCGATTAGTGCACGATCGACAGTTCAAAGTCCCCCTTTTGAAGGGGGATTTAGGGGGATCGGCTTTTAGTTCATCCCGACAATTCATTTATGCATGATCTTCAATTACCCCCACCCTTAACCAAGGGAAGAATCAGATTGCGACGACGACAGTTAATCTATTACCGAGATCTACTGTGGGAATTGGTTGTTCGCGATCTCAAACTGCTCTACAAGCGATCGCTGCTGGGGGTCGCTTGGACATTATTGAATCCACTCCTTCAACTGGTTGTCTTTTCCTTCGTTTTTCGGGCAATTTTGCGGGGGTTGAACATTGAACATTACATTTCCTACGCCTTCAGTGGAATCCTGATTTGGACATGGACACAGACCGCCCTTTTCCATGCGACAGGATTAATTACTGGGAATCGCCCCTTAATTCGTCAACCCGGTTTTCCTGTAGCAATTTTACCTATTGTAACTGTTACCACTGGATTGATTCATTTTCTATTAGCTTTACCTGCATTATGTATTTTTCTATTCATTGAACAAGTTCAGTTATCTACAAGTTTATTCCTATTTCCGATCGCGGTAATTCTGCAATTTCTGCTGACCCTCAGTCTAGCCTATCCGTTAGCAGCCTTAAACGTCACCTTCCGCGATACTCAACATACATTAGGGGTACTATTGCAACTTCTATTTTACTTACTGCCCATTTTCTATACGATCGACCAAGTTCCCGCCGCATTCCGCACCTATTACCGTTGGAATCCCTTAGTCATTCTCATTGATACCTACCGGGCAGTCTTGATCGATGGACAGTTTCCCCAATGGACTGCCCTATTCGGCTTAATTATCCTCTGCGCTTTACTCTTACCGATCGGGTATCAGATTTTCAAACATCAAAGTGCACGGTTTGTCGAGGAGGTGTAGTCGGACTGAATCTGGGTCATTTAGCTTTAGGTCATTTAGCTTTAGGTCATTTAGCTATTGTGGAAACTGGGTCATGAAACCTGCCGTCGTTGCGCACAACCTGGGAAAACGCTATGCCCGTTACCACACGGAACGGCCCCGCACCATCATGGAAGCCGCGCTGGCGGGGTGGCGACGCATGGGCGCAACGGAAACCTTTTGGGCATTGCGAGCCGTGAGTTTTACGGTCATGCCGGGGCAAATGTTGGGCGTGATTGGCCACAACGGTGCAGGCAAATCGACTTTGCTGCAAGTGCTGAGCGGCATTGTGCGCCCCGATGAAGGTCAGGTACAGGTGTCAGGCCGCATGGGTGCCCTGTTGGATTTGGGCGCAGGTTTCCATCCCGATTTGACAGGCCGGGAGAACGCTCTGATTAGCGCGATCGTCGGGGGCCTCACCCGCCAAGAAGCGCTTAAACGTTTTGACGCGATCGTGGAATTTGCCGAACTCGAAGCCTTTATTGATAATCCGTTACGCACCTTTAGCACGGGGATGCAGATGCGGTTGGGGTTTGCGGTGGCGGTGCATACTCGGCCTGAGGTGTTGCTGGTCGATGAGTTTCTCTCGGTCGGCGATTTAGCCTTTCAAAAAAAGTGCCTCGATCGCATTATGGAACTGAAAAAACATGGTTGCGCGATCGTCCTGATTTCCCATAACACCGACCAAGTCAAGGAACTCTGCGATCAAACCCTATGGCTGGAACAAGGACAGGTCAAAGCCCACGGGGAAGCGGAATTGGTGGCCAGTCGCTATGCCGGAAAAATGGATCTCAAAGCCCACATGCGCCAACTCCACACCTTTTCCCAGGAAGTGGAGATCAAACAGGTTCAACTCACAACGCTTCAGGGGGAACGCATTTCAGAAGTGAATCAGATCGAGATTGCATCCGGTGAGGGTTTACGCATTGCAGTGGAATACGAAGGTCATCAGGAACTAGATAACGTGATTGTCAGTATTAGTATCAGTCACGAAGATGGACAAATCTATTTCAATACCAATACGTCTACGCCTGGTTTGACGCTTTCCGTCACCCAAAATCGCAGCAGAATTTCCCTCCAGGTCGATCGCTTAGATTTGAGTGGCGGCAACTATTTCGTCAATGTGGGACTGTTTAGTTCTGATTGGAACCTGACCTACGATTACCACTGGCATCGCCACCCGTTCACAATCCAATGGACACCCAACGAACAAAGCTGGCTACATCCACCCCGCCACTGGACGATCGAAAAACCGGAAACTCAGCCAATGGCAATTGATCCCAGTCCCCCTGCATAAGTTGAAGGGGCTTAGTGCTATTTGATCACCAGAGCCGATTCAATCAGTCATGCATCACCCCATTTTGCACCCGCACACCCTGATTGACTGACAGAAGTAACACAGCGACTGAAAGGAAGATTGGGCGGGAAGGGGAGCTGCGTTTAAGCTCAGAAGTTACGACACCAACCCGCAAAACGAGGACTCTGATGTTCCCACCTCTACAATGTGTTGAATGATGATCTGCATCAATGTGAGATCTTGTGGCAGGATACCCGTCACCTATTTTGGATTTATGTCAGTCAATTAGGTTCAATGCTCTCAACAAGTTCAATGTTCTCAACGAATCAAGTTCAATTGCTCAATCAGTCACGTTCAAAAGAATAATTTGTCAAAAGCTGCTCAGAAACTTAACTTGAAACTTAACTTTGAGCGTATTGTTCTAAAATTCGGGCTTCGACTTCTTCAGGCGTTTTTAATAAATCACTGTATTCTCCGCGTTGGTGAATACCGCTCGCCAAAGTGACAAAATGAGCGTAGGAAATCTGTTGGGTGTCTCTGTGGATAAGTTTATAAACTTGCAATCTTTCTTGGCTGATTAACGGGTTGGACTCCATTAGATAGCCCTGAGCGGCATAGGCTTGTTGGTATTCCACGATCGAGGTCCCACCCTGGTTTGGCTGCTGGGGAGACTGCTGTTGTAAAGGATTAGGTTGACCTTGCTGTGGACTTTGCTCAGGGGCATTATTAGTTTGAGAATTTGCTGTGGCATTCTCAGCCTTCTGCTCAGTTTTCTGCTCGATCGGTTTTTCTACAGGTTTTACTACGGGCTTTTCTGCGGGATCAGGGGACTTGGCTTCCTGAATCACAGGTTGGACAGAAGTCTGGATCACTTTAGGCTGCACTGGTGGTTGAGGCTTCGCAGCCAGTTGCACAGGGGGCTTGCTTAGCGGCGGTGCGGCCACCTTGAGGGGCACCGGTGGGGCTACGGGAATCCCCGTTAGCGATATTTGCGTCTCAGATTTTTTTTGAGAATTTTTAGTATCAAATGAACTCGCTGGAACTAAGG
This sequence comes from Alkalinema sp. FACHB-956, assembly GCF_014697025.1. Taxonomy (NCBI): domain Bacteria; kingdom Bacillati; phylum Cyanobacteriota; class Cyanophyceae; order Leptolyngbyales; family Leptolyngbyaceae; genus Alkalinema; species Alkalinema sp. FACHB-956. The sequence continues at coordinate 118,326 of NZ_JACJRC010000005.1, forward strand.
CGAAACCTACATGGAGCACGATCGCTACCGGTACCATGTGCCAAAGAGTCATTTGTTGCAATGGAAGGAGACGTTTCACGGGGTTTAGCAGAGGAGATGGACAAAGAAGCTATTTGCTTAAAGCTAGCAAAATTGTTGTTCTCAGCATAGATCTTTTTGACATTAAAATGCAACTAGCTCATAGCAGTAGCCAGGATGAAATTTAAGGAGGGGGGCGATCGCTGCCTAGAGTGAATGGGGATCTTCTATACTCTCCCTATACCCAAAAAACGATGTAACTTGTTTGATTTAGGGATTATGCGTCTACCCGAAGAACCTGATACGCCCTTTCAGATCAACATCGTGCCGATGATTGATGTGGTATTTGCGATTCTGACCTTTTTCATCATGTCATCGCTCTACCTAACCCGATCGGAGGGGCTTCCTGTCAATCTCCCCAGTGCGACAACTGCCAAGCTTCAGCAATCTGCCCCAGTCACCATCACGATCGACCCAAACGGCCAAATTGCCCTCAATCGTCAAGCGATCGACCTGGAGCAAATTAGCAATCAAGTCTCCAGCCAATTGGCAAATTCTGACAATAAGCTTGTCATTATTAATGCCGATGAGCAGGTCAGCCATGGTCAAGTCGTGGCCGTCATGGATCGAGTCCGGCAAGTGAATGGAGCTAGGATCGCGATCCAAACCCAGCGATCGCAGTAGCAGATCCACCGAAATTGAAGATACTGAACAAAAAAGAAAAGAGGAACTAGGTTCGCTAGCTCCTCTGAATTTGATTGATTTAACCGATTGAACTGTGGTTTAGCCAAGGCGACTTAACCAGCCGGGAAGATCTAGAACGTGAAGGTCGTCCGGAGCGTTCCCACGTAGATGGTGTCGTTGTTGCGGTTGTGCTCAGGATTGAAGATCACCAAGAACCCAGGGGTGATAGAGATCTTGTCGTTGATCTGATAGCGGTACAGCGCTTCCACGTGCAAGGAGGTGTCGGTATCTTCAGCCGCACCGTTGTCTGCATCGATGTTCTTAGGAGGCATACCTACGATCACTGCACCCAAGTTACCCTTCTTGCCCAAGTCGGGGAAGGACACCGCACCAGCCCAGTTCAGGATGGTGGAGTCTTGATTGTTCAGGCGGTTGTACGCACGGGTCAATCCACCCCAACCGGAGATAACGACACTGGGGTTCAGGCGGAAGCTAGCTTGAATCCCGAAGTTATCGCTAGCAGTTGCAACGTTTGCGCCAAAGGGACGGTTAGCCAGTACGCTACCTGTACCACCTACAGCGTTGATGTTGCCGCCACGATCGTAACCACGAACATAGGTCAAACCAACACCCAAATCCTTGCTGGCTTGGAAGTTCAACTGGGCCAATGCACCAAAGGACCCTGCAAATAAGCCCTTGTCGTTAGCGGGATCGTTAGCTTCATCGGCCAAGAAACCAACATCCAAGCTCAACTTATCCGAGAAATTGATGTTTGCAGTTGCCCCAGAACCACCTTGACCATAGCGGTAGATGGGGTTGAAACGACCGAAGCGGCTGATAGAGCCTTGGGAATCGCTGGCTACACCAGGGTTGTAGTTGTTGACGTTCCCGTAAAACTCACCCCCGATCGCATCAATAGTCAGACGGAGCTTATCGGAGGGTGAAAAGCGGTAATAGACCTTATCCACCGTCACACTGGTATCGGTACCGTCGCCGTAGGACAGACGCGACATGTTGGTGCCGGTCGCGGTTTGGAAGTTGGGAACATTCCGCGCTTGCAGACGGGTGAAGAGTTGATCCTTCCCGGTGAAGCTGGTGGACAGACCAATCCGAACCCGTGTGCTTAAGGTGGTGTTTTCATCCACATCAGCTGTACCAGTCGGACGGGTAACGGTATCGGGTGCACCACCCACACCATCCACTCGACGACCGCTGACAGCCTTCTCATCACCCAGTGCGCCGGAAACGGAGAAGATGACTTCGCCGCGCAGCTTGGTGGTGGTGGAGAATTGTTGCTTCTCCAGGGTTGCAGTCTTGGCTTCCAGGGCATCGACCCGACCGCGCAGGGTTGCCAATTCAGCGGCAAACTCTTCTTGCAGTTTTTGCAGGGTAGCCAGGTCTTCCTTCTTAACCAGGTCAGCCGTGGCTGCTGCGATCAGTTCGTTGACGCGATCCATGCAAGCATTCAGACCAGCGGCAAACTCGTAGCGAGTCATGGCCCGGTTCCCACGGTAAGTCCGATCGGGGTAACCCGCGATGCAACCGTAGCGCTCAACTAAGGATTGCAGGGCTTGGAAGGCCCAGTCGGTGGGTTTGACATCCGACAGTTGGGAAACGGAGGTCACCTGAGACATCGCAGCTACACCATTGCTGCTATCGCTGTAGCTTTGAACTTCGCTCAGGGAGACAGAATTCTTTTGGGTTGCTTGAGCAACTTCTGAAGCATTGGCTGCACCAGCCGTCGAAATAGCCAGAGTTGCACTCAACAGCGCCGTCAGACGCAGGTTCCACATTTGATTCAACATAATTACACTCTCAGTTCACACCATCACAAAAGACACTTTAACCCAGAAAACCAGCTTAAAGTAAAGAAGTGCTATGAATTTTTTAGCTGCTGCAAATGCATGAAACGCACAGGCAAACGCTGGATAGATTCAATCAAATACCCATTCAATTAAATACCAACTGTTAGCAACTCTGCATATTTTGCACTAATCAACTGTTCGATTCCCTACAGCAGATTACTTAATTGTACCGCGAGACATAATTATCCCGACGTTTTCCCGGTTACACATCTGATGTGCGCTCGGTTACAAAAAGCCCTCCGAGAACGATCGAAGGTGTCCGGCAGGATCCATTCCAATCGGCATCATTCCCCAGGGCGAGCACTTGTTTCAGTGCTGTATAAATGTTGCCAGCGACCATCGTATCCTTGACACGGCCTACAATCTGGCCATTTTTGACGCAGTAACCCAAATCGACATTAATGGAAAAATCGCCAGAAAGACCACCGCCACCGCCCAAGATTTGATCCAGAATGAGGCCATCTTCAATGTTGGCGATTAGATCTTTCAATGGTGTACTGCCAGCTTCGACAAGAAAGTTGACCAAGCTGGGGGAGGGATAGCTACCTAGCCCTGGCCGGAAACCATTTCCGGTTGTCGCAAGGTTTAAGGCTCGTCCGGTTTTGCGATCGCAATAGAAGTTTTGCAATACCCCGGATTGAATGAGGGTTAACTCTTGGGTCGGCGTCCCTTCATCATCAAACGGGCAACTGTAGGGGCCTTGATTGGGGGCTTGGGTCAGGGTCAGGTGCTCGGAAAGCACCTGACTGCCTAGGCGATCGCTCCAAGGGGATGCTTTATCGAGCACCTGTTTGCCATTCAGGGCGGCCTGCACGGTGCCCCACAGCATATCAGCCGCTTTTGCAGTCAAGAGCACTGGAACTTTGCCTTGGGGCGCTTCAGTATTGTCCTGCGCCCAATCTAGGCGCTGTAAGACTTGGCTGGCGATCAATGCTGGATCGAGCGCTTGGCGTAGGGCTTGGCCATCGTAAATCGTCAGAAAGTCATCGCCCCGCACCAAGGTCGCTTCCAAATAGCCGCTCAGGGTGGTGTCGGTATAACTGCAATCGAGCCCCAGGGAGTTGATTAAGCGTGTGGTTTCGGTTTCACAGTCCCAACCGCCCCCGCAGAGAACATCGGGATAGGCTTGCCGCACTTGTTCGATCGCCGCATTGCCCCAGGTAATCAACTGTTCCACCGCCACCGGATCGCCCAAATCCTGGGGAGGAATCCCATTCCGCTCCGTTAGCTCAATGTCTTCGGGATCATTCAATTCACTCAGCGCGATCGCCCGATCGACCAAGGCTTGGGGATCCGCTGCACCATAGGCCACGGCCAATCCGGGTCGCCCCTCCTTCCAGATCCGCAACGCGGTTCCATCGGCTTGGGAACTTTCCAACTGCTTGAGCCGATTGGCCTCGAAGGAAACAGGATGGGCAAGGGATTCAGACCGGTAAACCTCGGCAGCTTCTGCACCTGCTTTGCGGGCAAGGTCTAGCAGTTCTTCAGCAAAGGTATCAGGAGCGGGATGGGGCACGGTATCCACGGTGAATGGGGCAATGGTTGATGGGCAAGTTGGGAACGGAAGAGGGAGCATCGTCAACCTCAGATCACAGACCAAGGCAAACAGATAAGGCAAACAGATTTAGACAATTACAGACTTCCGCAATCACAGGCTTAGGCAATCCCAGGATTCAAACGATTACAGCCTGCAAACGATTACAGACCTAGAATTCGTTTACTAGAATCCGTTTGTCTAGGCGATCGCGGCATCTAACAGCAGCCAAAACCCTGCAAAGGCGTCCGCATCGGGGCTGGATTGGATGGCGAGAAAGTGAATGCCTTGGGCCACTTTTTTTGCAGCTTCAAACCGTTGGGCTTCCGCTTGTAGTTCTGGCTTGGGCAAGGGCGTTAAAGTCCAGCGTTCAATTACCCCCGTTTCCAGCACCAATTGCTGACCATCCTGGGTGTCATATTTCACAGTCGCCAGCTCCAGCCCAGACATCCAAGCGGCCATGGGCAAGGCTCGCGACGAATAAATAATCAAGCCAGGAATTTGTGCATCGGAAGCCAGCCCCTTGGCCTGGAGCGGGAAAGCTTCACCAAAGTCGATCGACCATTCCTGCATATCTGCGAACGCTGAGGCTTCCAGGGAGACCAAACTCCATTTCTGACCTCGCAGGGCATCGGGGAGGGGTTGGGGCGGTGTCAGGGGGAAGGCCACGCTGGGGTTAGCTCCAGCTTGATAACCCGCTTCCTGGGGATAGACCGTTTCCATGCGATCGCTCAGCCATTGGTTCAGCGTAAAGGTACGGCGGCTCAACTGCGCCGGAATGCCCACATCCCCACAAGCTTTTGTCACCATGTTATTCATCGCCTGTCGGAAAAAACGTATCCGATCGGGGGGCACAGTAGCCTGGGCGATCGCCTTCTTCAACGCCTCCGCCAGCCAAAGGGAGTTCACCTGATTGTTGGGACAATATTCGGCATAGCGAAAAAGATTGGAAACATCGGCGTCCAGCGTCAGGGGACTTTCGCAGATCAAGACTTCCCAGACCTTTTTATTCTGTTCATCCACGATCGGACGCGAGTAAAAATCCAGTTCCCAAATCGTTGTCATAGAGATTTATCGAGAGGGTTATCAAAGAAATTGAACCGGCAACAAAAAGCACCAAACCCGATTGTACGGCGGTTTGCGATCGCCTGGTCGGATTCGGTGCTGGGAAGAATTGAATTGCTAGCTTGGCGAAACTTAGCCTAAAACTAGCCTAAAACTGCTTTTCTAGCCCGTTCTTGACGATCGTCCGCTTCGGCAATTAGTTGATCCAGTTTTTCGATCGCTTCGCCGGGATAGGTTTCCAGAACTTTGGTGGAGAGCGAAATCCGGCCTTGGCCTTCATCAATATTGACAATCATCGCCTTGAGGGTTTTGCCCACGGTTAGCAAGCTGTCTAAGGATGCCACGGGGCGTTGGCTAATTTGGCTGACGTGCAGCAACCCAGTGCAGTTGTTAAATTCCACAAACGCGCCAAAGGGCTTGATGCTGGCGACAGTTCCTTCAATCAGTTGGCCCATTTCCAGTTGGCTGAGGCTGGCGACGCGAGACGCTAATCGATTGGATAGAACAATTTTGCCCCGTTTGCGATCGAGTTCCAAGACAGAGGCGCTGAGGGTAGACCCAATCAAATTTTCTAAGTTATCCCGCTCATTGACGTGCGATCGGGGAATGAAGCCTCGCAAACCCAGAGCATTCACCGTAATGCCGCCCTTGTTGACATCCAAAACGCGCACTTGGATACTTTGCTTGCTCTCTTGCAAATCTCCCAGTTTTTCCCAAATCCGCCGTTCTTCCAGCCGTCGGATGGAGACTGTAACTTGGCCATCTTCGTTTTGATCGCGGATAATCAGGAATTCCCGTTCTTCTTGGAGCTGGATAACGGTCGTGATATCGCTAATTTTGTAGACACTCGCTTCATCCACAGGCAAAAAGGCAGGGGATTTACCACCAATATCAATCAAGGCTCCGTCATTCTCATAGCTAAAAGCTTTCCCCGTGACGACTTGCCCTTTGGCAAATTCATAACCATGGGTTTCCAGGGCTTTTTCAAAGTCAGCCATGGAGAAAGCGGATTGAGATTGAGTGTTCTTCTGAGCCATAACTATTCAAAGGTTTAGATACTGTCAGTGTAGTACGCGGATGCAGGTAAGTGTGACTGCAACATCCTAGGTCAAGCCCTGGGGGTGTAATCGAGGGAACACTCCGGACGATCTAGACCGATCGCGCCATTTGGGCAAAGAGCTGCTTAATGTGTTCCCAGGCATCCGCAGCGGCGATCGAGTTATAGGATGCCCGTTGATCACAGAAAAAGCCATGGCCTGCATCATAGCGAAAGATTTTGTGATCGGTCCCCTGGGTTACAAGTTCGGCAGCGATCGCGTCTACTTGCTCGTTGGGAATCAGTGGATCCTGGTTACCAAAGAAGGCATAGACAGTCCCTTGAATCTCCGCTGTGCGGGTGAGCGTGGGTGCCCCACCACCGGGAGTCATCACCGCAATTCCACTGCCGTACAGCGTGGCCACAGCACGAATCTCCGGCAGCGTTCCCACGAGGTAGGCCATATGGCCCCCAAAGCAAAACCCGATCGTGCCAATGGGTTGCTGTTGTACATAGGGCTGCAATCGTAGGTAATCCATCACCGCTTGGGCATCGGCCAGAATCGTCTCAGCGGTCGTCTGATCCTTGTGGCTACGACCGAGGGCTAGGTCAGCATCGCCATAGCCTAGGTTCAACCCAGGAGCCGTGCGCTGGAACCAATTGGGCGAGATCGCCACATAGCCTTCCTGGGCAAGGCGATCGGTGACTGCTTGGATGTGGGCATTGACCCCAAATACTTCGTGAATCACAATCACGGCGGGAAATTGTTGAGATTCGGGGCCTTGGGGAATCGCTTGGTAGGCATCGATCGTAATAGCTGGGCCAGGAATTTTGATCCACCTGGATTCAAGCTGATAGGGCATAGGAATAGAAGGTATTTACGTCGATTGGCTGAAGTTGCTGCGGTGAAACCAAGTTAGCGCAAGACTCGTTAGCGCAAGACTCAAGATTCGCGTTAGCGTAAAGGCCAACGTTCACGTTAACGCGAAAGCCAACGTTCACCCCCAACCTAACGCAGAAGCCAGTCATGCTGAGCATCTGGAGGGGGCGATCGCTGGATGAATCTGCTAGATGCCTAGGAATTATCCTGCATCTCTAACAAAGTCCAAGGTAAGCAAAGTTAAGTACAAGAAAGTTAAGCCTGAAAAACCATGATCTGCTCAATTTAGTCTGAAGAGCTTAGAATAACTGGGGGATTTGGATCATTATTTGAAGAAAACTTCAAGTTTAGAGATTTAAGCGAAATGGCTGAAATCCATCCAAAACCTTGACGAATGTCAGTAAAACCGTTTTTGGTTATTTTTCTGACTCCTCTCAAGTGTTTAGCTTCTGTAGGGGAATTTTAGAAAAAAATGTACTTACTGACTTCCTCGCGTAACATCATTAAGTGATGAACAGAGAACCGTTTTCTTTGCGAGACTCAGAGGACTGGGCATGATCAGCTTCCATATCCAGCCAGATAGTGATATTCCGGCATCCACACAACTTTATAACCAGATTTTGTTCGCGATCGCGTCGCGGCAATTTCCGCCGGGGCACCGTCTTCCCAGTACTCGGCAACTCGCGATGCAGACGGGGCTGCACCGGAACACGGTGAGTAAGGTCTATCGCCAACTGGAAGAAGCCGGTGTGGTGGATGCCCAGGCTGGCTCGGGGATCTACGTACGGGATCACGTAGCCGAAGGGGGCGCACAGGTTCAATCCCCCTTGCTCCAGCAGTATCCCCAGGCCCACAAGTTGATCCAAGGAACCGTTGATGAGCTACTAAAACAGGGCTGTTCTCTCAGTTTGACGCGCGAACTGTTTCTGGCGGAGATTGACTGGCGGTTGCGTTGTAGTGCGCAGGTTCTCGTAACGGCTCCAACCCACGATTTGGCCGCAGGGGAAATGATGCTGCGGGAGTTGGAAAAGGCGCTGAACATTCCCATGCAACTTGTGCCGATGGAAGACTTAGCGCAAGTGCTTGATCAAACTCGGTCTAGCACTGTGGTCACTAGCCGCTACTTCATTGCCCAGGCAGAGGCGATCGCTGCTCCCAAGGCCGCTCGGGTGATTCCGATCGATATTTACGACTTTGAAAAGGAACTCAAAATCATCAAGGGTTTACCCAAAGGGCATTGTTTGGGGATTGTTAGCCTCAGTGCCGAAACCGTTGGAGTTGCATCGGTGATTATCCATAGTCTGCGTGGGGATGATCTGCTGTTGATGGGGGCGCAGGTCAACGATCGCTATAAATTAGATGCGATTATCCGCAATGCCCAAACGATTATGTGTGATGAGCCGAGTCAAACTCAGGTGAAAGCCGCCATTTTAGCTGCACGGGAAGATATTATCCGTCCGCCTCAATTGTTGATTTGCGATAGTTTTATCGTGGGCAAGTCGGTTAATTTATTGAAACGAGAATTGGGATTGGAGTAATGCTGGTGTGCTGTCTAAGCAGTCACCGACCCAGCCCTCCGTGAGAATCTGGAGTCCTTAAGCGTAAGACGACTCAAAGAAAAGCGTTTCCAATGCGGTTGAAATTCCCCTTGGAAACGCTTTTTAAGTACTGTTTTGAGTACTGTTTTGATTGAATCCTGTTGCTGAAACTGTCTTTTTACTGAACGAGTTACTGAACGAGTCGAGAATGACTACATCGAAAGATTTTCGGTGCAGCTTGATGCAAGACAACTCAGCAGGCTGAACTCATAGCAGCTGAACTCATAGCACAAGATTAAGCTCGGCAGAGCAGTTCTTCAAATTCGTTTTCTAAGGCTCGGACTAAGGCTTGATTCCCTTGGGATTGGGCAGCCTGTAAACGTCGTTCAATATTGTGGCGGAGATTAGCATAGTGCAACCGCCGGACTTCTGGCAGAATGCTGAACTGTGTCCGATGGGGAGCCGGGATCGCAGGGATTTCAGCCTGAGACGGCGCAGACACCGGATGATTGTGCAGCGATCGCACAGGTGCGCCATTATCAACGACCGTTCTGCATCGCCACTCCACGCCCCGATAGCGGCCACAGATTTCTCCTTCTGTGACTTCTAGGCTAGGAGGAGTGTATTCGTAGTGAACACCACGATAGGAAAGTTTCATATCAAGTCGCCTCTGGGTAGGGTTTGGAGAATGGGGAGGCGCGTTCCTTCAGGAAGGGATTTTCCCTACTTCCGTCCTCCGAAGCACTCCATTACATAAGAGCAGATGCTGGAAGATGAACGTTATACTTTATTCTGTATTTTAAGATACCGAATTAATCTTTGTCGATGATTTAAGAAAGCTTTAACTTTGATCTAAGGCTCAGAAAAGCTTGATATAAGAGCATCTCCGGGAAAACTCGTAAATTATTGATTTTTTATGAATTTCTTGAAGTTCCTGTGAGTTCCCCAAGCTGCCGGACTACGCTTGAGATCCAAGCGGTGTCTTGGAGGGCTGCGGGATACCCCGAACCCAAGATCACTGTGGGTAGAGTAATCTAGATTTAAGGGGAGTCTGCTATCGTGCTCAGTCACTGGGTCAGCTCATACAAGCCGGAAACACCTACCAAAATGTTGATCCCATCCAACCATTCATCGATCCCATCAACCTATCCCATGCGTCCCCAAGCAATTGCTGGCACAGTTATTTTTGACTTTGATGGAACGATCGCAGATAGCTTAGCGGCGGGGATCAAGATTGGTAATCAACTGGCCAAGGAGTTTGGCTTAGAGCCGATCACCATGGAAAAACTGCGCCGTTGGCAGAATTTAAGCTCTCAACAAATTCTGAAGGAAGCCAAGATTCCCTTTTTCCGAATTCCCCGATTATTGAGTCGGTTCCGGGTGGAAATGAATCGAGAAGTACCGCAGCTTTGCCCCATTCCAGGGATTCAAGAAGCGCTGCTGGCCTTGAAGCAAAATGGCTATCGACTCGGTATTGTTTCGTCTAATTCGGAAAATAACGTTTGGGCCTTTCTCCACGCCCGTCAGTTGGATCATCTCTTTGATTTTGTCGTATCGAGTCCGCGAGTTCTGGGCAAGAACAAAGTTTTGAAACGATTAATTAAGGAATATCAGCTTCATTCAGATCATGTTTTTTACATTGGGGATGAAACCCGTGATGTGGAAGCGGCGCACAAAACGGGGGTGAAATCGATCGCAGTTTGTTGGGGTTTTAACTCACCCCACGCCCTGCGCTCCCATAATCCCGATTTTCTGCTGCGCGATCCCCAGGAATTAGTTGCGTTGCTCTGTCCCTAAAGTTACTAAGTCCTTGCTAAGTCCCTAAAGTTGCTAAGTCCTTCGTTAGGATGCAGGTTGGGGATGATGGCTCGTGGGATCCGTCAATCGCATCTGGCCAAGCATTACGACTCTGGGGGGACACCGCATGGGACACCGTATGAAGAGGCTGGGGCGCGATCGCCAACTGAAACAATTACTAACAATTTTGCGTTTCTATAATTTCCCCTACGATTTCCCGACAGTCTAAAACTCCGTTCCTAAGATAGAGGTAGGGAGAAATCTAAGTGATGACTCTCATCTAGATTGCGTTTTTGAAACGTTTCATTCCCAGCGCTTCAAAGGAAGCCTGGTCTAGTGCAATCGTTCAACACTGCAATATTTTCAATCCTTTATTCGAGGAGTGGAGCATAATGTCGAATCCCTCCAACGGTTTTAAGTTTCAAGTCTCAGAGCAAGTGCATTCCCTCGATCGGGAGTGCATGACACTATCTCGCCACGTCCTGCAACAGTTACAGAGTTTTGGGCCAGACGCTCAGGACTTGAGTGCGCTGATGAGCCGGATTGCCTTGGCGGGGAAGTTGATTGCGCGGCGGCTGAGCCATGCGGGACTCATGGACAATGCCCTAGGGTTTACTGGAGCCACCAATGTACAGGGCGAGGCCGTCAAAAAGATGGATGTCTATGCCAATGAGGTATTCATCTCGGTCTTTGAGCAGAGTGGCTTGGTCTGTCGACTGGCCTCCGAGGAAATGGAACAGCCCTACTACATTCCCGAAAACTGCCCGATCGGTCGTTATACCTTGCTCTATGACCCGATCGATGGCTCGTCCAATGTAGACATCAACATTAACGTAGGATCGATCTTCTCCATTCGCAAGCAGGTGGGCGAAGACTTAGATGGGACGGCCAGCGATTTGCTACAACCAGGCCGTAATCAAATTGCAGCAGGCTACATTCTCTACGGCCCCAGCACGATTCTGGTCTACTCCCTCGGGCAGGGGGTGCATTCCTTTATTCTGGATCCGAGTCTGGGTGAATTTATACTGTCCAGTGAAAATATTCGCATTCCCGACAGTGGTGCCATCTACAGTGTGAACGAAGGAAACTTCTGGCAATGGGACGAGCCGATTCGGGACTACATTCGCTATATGCATCGCCATGAAGGATACACCGCTCGTTACAGCGGGGCGATGGTGGGCGATCTCCATCGAATTTTGTTCCAGGGGGGTGTGTTTCTCTATCCAGGAACTCAGAATAAGCCGGAAGGGAAGCTGCGGTTGCTCTACGAGGCGGCTCCTATGGCCTTCCTGATGGAACAGGCGGGTGGCAAAGCGAGTACAGGCCACAGTCCGATTTTGGATGTGCAAGCCAGTCATTTGCATCAACGGGTGCCCCTGATTATTGGCAGCTCCCAGGATGTGGCCTTGGTCGAGTCCTTCATCCACGATCGGGAGCAGGAGATGATCCCCGCTGGCAACCGAACGATCGGGGCTTGATTCAATCGATGAAGCTCACGGATAGAGGCCGTCGTTTCAGAAGTTTCAGGGCGTTAACGTTTAACGATGTTGCGGTTAACGATGTTGCAGTTAACGATGTTACTTGCGATGAATAAGATTGCGGTTAACGAATGTTGCGGTGCAATGACCTGAAAATCCCCTGAAATAGAGTGTCGGGTTAACGGTCTTCTGTGGACAATGGTTGAAACTAACGTTGAAAGTCTTGCGAAGCCAGATTGATGATGAATGAGTCTTGTCAATGGGAGGCAAAACTGTACCGTAAACCCATGGAAAATTCCAGTTAACTTCAGGTTTTATTCAGAATTTTCTCGATCGGCGGATGCATACTGTAGATGAGGTGATATTAGATTCTGATCGACATTCTGACCGACAATCCAGATTCTGACTGATAACTCTGACTAACAATCCAGTGGTATTGACCCTAGGTAAATTTTCATTACCCCTCTACAACAGACTGAAGTATTTAGGAAAGGAGAAGCGCTCATGACGACGGTTGCTAAGCCCATCTATGACATTGAGCAATTGGGTCAAAGCATTTGGATGGATAATTTAGCTCGCGATCTGATTCAATCCGGCGAGCTACAACGCATGATTGAAACCCGTGGATTACTGGGGATCACGTCGAATCCTGCGATCTTTGAAAAGGCGATCGTGGGAAATAAGATCTACGATGCAGCGATCGAAGCGGGGATTCGAGCCAATCAATCTTTGATGGAGATTTATGAATCCCTGATTTTTGAAGATATTCGTAATGCCTGCGATGTCTTTATGCCAGTCTACGAAAAATCTAATGGATTAGACGGCTACATCAGCATTGAAGTGCCCCCCACGATCGCGCGCAACACCGAAGACACCATCTCCGAAGCCAAACGGTACTTTGCAGCGATTGGGCGGCCCAACGTGATGATCAAAATTCCTGGTACGCCAGAGGGACTACCCGCAGTCACAGAAGTGATTGCAGCAGGAATCAATGTCAACGTCACGTTGCTGTTTTCGGTACAAAGCTATGTAGATACCGCATGGGCCTATATTGCAGGGTTGGAAAAACTGAGTGAGGCCGGTAGAGATGTCAGCAAAATTGCATCCGTTGCCAGCTTCTTCCTAAGCCGGATTGACAGTAATGTCGATGGTCAACTCGATAGCTTGCTGAAAAATTCAGACTTGTCGGAGGCAACACGATCGAAGCTGGAAAATCTCAAGGGTAAGATTGCCATCGCCAACGCCAAGATTGCCTACCAGGAATACAAGAAGATTATTGCGAGTGATCGTTGGCAAGCCTTGGCTGCGAAGGGAGCTAAGGTACAGCGGTTACTCTGGGCTAGTACGGGCACCAAGAACCCTAACTACAGCGATGTCATGTACGTGGATGAACTGGTGGGCGCAGATACAGTGAACACGCTACCGCCGCAAACGATCGAAGCCTGCGCAGATCATTGTGATGTCGCGCCTCGGGTGGAATCAAACATTGAAGATGCCTATGCCATGGTTGCGGCTCTGAAGGATCCTGATGTGAACATTAACCTCGATCGGGTAATGGATGAGTTACTGGCTGACGGGATTGAGAAGTTCGTTCAACCCTTTGAAACGTTGATGCAATCGCTTCAGGATAAGGTCAATCAGTTGGCAACCGTTTAGAACAGCCGTTTAGCACAGAGATGCAAACGCTGAAGCGTAAAAGCTGAGGCATCAATAAGGCATAAAAGCTGATTGCCTGATTCCGTGGCAAATACCCAGCTCCTGTGTGATTGCGGCTCGTGCTGATCCCCCTAAATTCCCCTGAATCAGGGGGACTTTGCAAGAAATGACGTGAATTCTCCCATTATTCAGGGTTAGGGAGATCAAACTGATTGCAATGATCCTTCGAGGCGCATCACGCTTATGTCTCACTCTTTCAACTTGACTGGATTCGGTTTGTATTTTTAGCTTCGATCGCTCAGTTCTTCATTCGCAATTCCTATGGTGACTCTTCTTGAAAATCCGCTGCGGGTTGGCCTACAACAACAACGCATTCCTGAACCGAATATCATTGTCTTTTTTGGAGCCTCCGGTGATTTGACGAAACGGAAGTTGGTACCCGCGATTTATAAGCTGAAACGGGAGCGCAAGTTGCCGCCGGAGTTAACGATCGTCGGAGTAGCACGGCGAGAATGGAGCCATGAATATTTCCGGGAACAGATGCGGGAAGGGATTCAGGAGTTTTCCGATGGGATTGGCAGCGAAGAACTGTGGGAAGACTTTGCAAAGGGGCTGTTCTACTGTCCCGGTGACATGGACAATCCGCTGAGTTATCAAAAACTCAAAGCCTTCCTTGGCGAAGTGGATGGGATGCGGGGCACGCGGGGAAATCGGGTGTTTTATCTATCGGTTGCACCGAAGTTTTTCCCGGAGGCAATTCGGCAGTTGGGTGATGCGGGCATGTTGGAAGACTCGCAGAGAACGCGCTTGGTGATTGAAAAACCCTTTGGCCGCGATCTCAGTTCTGCCCAGGCGCTGAACCGAATTGTCAATCAGGTTTGCCGAGAGGAACAGGTTTACCGGATCGATCACTATCTTGGGAAAGAGACGGTACAAAACCTATTAGTGTTCCGGTTTGCCAATGCAATTTTTGAACCGTTGTGGAACCGTCAGTATATCGATCACGTTCAGATTACCGTTGCCGAAACGGTCGGGGTGGAAGATCGGGCGGGCTATTACGAATCGTCCGGTGCGTTACGGGATATGATGCAAAACCACTTGATGCAGGTGTTTTGCCTCACAGCGATGGAAGCACCTAACTCCATGGAGGCGGATGCGATTCGGACAGAGAAGGTGAAAGTATTGCAAGCAACGCGGTTGGCGGATTTGGAGAATCTCGATCGCTGTGCAGTGCGGGGGCAGTATACGGCGGGTTGGATGAAGGGGAAACAGGTACCGGGCTACCGGGAAGAAAAGGATGTGAATCCCCAATCGATGACACCGACCTATGTGGCCTTGAAGTTAATGGTGGATAACTGGCGCTGGCAAGGGGTGCCGTTCTATCTGCGTACGGGCAAACGGTTACCGAAAAAGGTGAGTGAAATCGCGATTCAATTCCGCAATGTGCCGCATTTGATTTTTCAACAGGTGGCCAAGCAGACCAATCCCAACATTTTGACTCTACGGTTGCAGCCCAATGAAGGCATTGCCATGAAGTTTGAAGTGAAGATGCCAGGAGGCGATTTGCGCAGCCGATCGGTGGAGATGGATTTCAGCTACGGCAGTTCCTTTGGCAAGTCTTCGGGGGGGGATGCCTACGATCGCCTCTTGCTGGACTGCATGATGGGGGATCAGACGCTGTTTACCCGATCGGATGAGGTGGAAGCGGCTTGGCGGGTGGTGACACCGATTCTGTCCTCCTGGGAAGTGCCCACCGATCCGAACTCGATTCCGCAGTATGAAGCGGGAACCTGGGAACCGAAGGAGGCGGAGGAATTGATCAACCAAGATGGTCGTCGTTGGCGACGGCTGTGATGAACAGTCGTGATCAATCCATTACGACTAATGACTGTTGGGTGATTGGTGCATTTGCCTATTCATGTGTTGTCTCTCGGTTGTCTCTCGGTTATCTGAAGCTTATCTTGCTTGTTTTTCACCGTTTACCTTACTGTTTATCCTGGTTGATCAACTATGACTCCTACTCCTTCTGCTCCTGTGGTTCCTTTACAAGCCCCGAAGGATGTTTCCCTCGGACAAATCCAGGCGGAACTGGATGCAATCTGGACAACCTATGAAAAACCCAGCGCAGATGGTTCAACGCTGGGGGCTATGAAGGCCACAACGTTTACGTTAGTGGTTTACGAACCGGAAGAAACGCAGCAATTATTAGCGGAGTTAGGCTACTACACAGGGCCGATCGATGGCATTGGGGGGCCTCGGATGGATGCGGCGATCCGAGCGGCCCAACAGCGCTATGGCTTTGACGTGAATGGGAAGGCGTCTTCTGCGTTGTTGGATAAGTTGCGGCGGGAAGTTGCCGTGTGCCGGGGCATTGATGTGCAGGAGGGGGATACGTGCAATCTGTCGCTGTACAGTCGGGATGCCCAGGGTTCGGGGTTAGCAGATGCGATCGCGGCACAAAATCCCTGTCGCATTATTTCGCTGTTTCCGGGGAATGGCTCCGATGAGGGGGTTGCTGCTCAGGTTTCGGCCTATTGCCCCATTCAAAAACGGGCGTCTAATACGCTGGTATGCTGTGAGTACATTACGCTGAAGGGAACGGAACCGGCCTTGGAACGGGTGACGGGGTTGGTCAATTCCTTGATGATTAGTGAGTTACCCAGCTTTTTCTGGTGGAAGGGGAGTCCAAATTTAGATCAGGACTTGTTTCAAAACCTAGCGAAGAGTTGCACGATGCTGATTGTGGATTCCAGCCGGTTTATGACCGATGGGGAGCAGGATTTGGCGCGGTTGCAGCAGTTGCGCAATGACGGGGTCCAAGTAGCGGATCTGAACTGGCGGCGGCTGGCTCCGTGGCAGGAACTGACGGCGGAAGCATTTGATGCGCCGGAGCGGTGGCAGGGGCTATTGGAGATCGATCGGGTGACGATCGACTATGAGCGAGGCAATGCAACACAGGCCTTGATGTTTTTGGGCTGGTTGGCGAGTCGGTTAAATTGGCAGCCGCTGACCTATAACAAGGAAGGGGGCGATTACGATATTCAACGGATTACGTTTACGAATGAGATGGGGAAAGCGATCGAGGCGGAGTTAGCGGCAATTCCGACGGCAGATCCCGGTGTGGTGGTGGGGGATTTGTTGGATTTGCGTTTGACTTCGACGAATCCAGATGCGGATTGTTGTACGGTGCTGTGTTCGGAGACGACGGGCTGTATGCGGATGGAGTCTGGCGGTGGGGCGCAGTCCTGCTGGGTGAATCAGGTAACTTCGTTAGGGGATGAGAAGGCAGAAACTTTGTTGAGTGAGCAGCTTCGCAGTACGATGCGGGATTTGCTGTATGAGGATAGTTTAGCGATCGTGGCTAAGATTGTGAACCTGTAGTGCGGCAAATGGGAGGCTCAAGGGGGGGGCTAGGGATTACTTGACTGCTGTGCCCCCAGAATGACCTAGCCCTCTGGGGATAGCCCCTTGATGCTAGGACGAAGCCGCATCGTTTTTGCCACTGCTTTAGAAGGCAAGTCGTTGTTAACACTTACCGTTAAATGCCTGGAAGAATTGTTCACCTTTGTAAAGTGGGATTGACAGGCATGGGCGTTTATTTGTACTGTGTTCAGTCATAGCGATCGCCATGGACATCCTTCTTTCGTGAGACGGTTTGGCATGAAGCATGGGGTCGCTGGGATCCTAAAAATTTAGGGCACTACCCTTTGTTGGTGAGACAACTCCGGGTAGCTATTCCCCCGCGCTGTTCGTGGCAGCAAGGAGGCTTGATGAGGATTTTAGCATCTGACCGAGCCACTCTTGTTTGTGATGTCAAACGGGGTGGCTCTAAATTTTTGGGCTTTCTTCCGCAGCCCTCATCCCCGACCCTTCTCCCACACGCGGGCGAAGGGAGCAAGATTGCAGCAGGGATGGGATTCACTACAAACAGGAGAAGCTCACATTATGGCGAAAGGTTCTAGCGATCGGAATGATCGCTCGATCGAACAGTTGCATCCATACTATCGGTTACAACTTTTTGGCACTAAGGAAACGGTAGAGTCAATCATTAACCGATTGCATTCGATCGGGTTTGTGGACAGGGTTTACTGGGGAAAACCGATGCCTGTGCCTGGGGTGGAAGGCGAATGGGTTAGCGTGTTGCAACGGCGTTGGTAAAGGCTGAGGCGTAGGTGTCCCGCAGGTTTGCTTATCTTGGAGTCTGTGGGTACCTCGCTCAAATGAGGTATCCGATTCCTAGCGAATCGACCTAAATCGATCTAATTAGAATTTTTGGATATTAGGCGGCAAAGGAAGCTGAGGAGAGTGGAAGAAATGCTGAAATCTCCAGAATTTTGATTTGTCAAGGGTTAATATACGGAGAATCTATTCATCCTAATGTCCCATTTTTCCAATTAGATAGAATTTTTCTATCCATTTGGTGTCTATGGGGGTATTAGGCAGAAAAAATCGATCCAATAATATAGTTAGGCGTCAAAACATTCAGCGTCACGCGAATACGGCCCATTTGGGCGCAATTGTGCTATAGGATGAACTCATGCTTTATCGCTTTGCAATTCTTGCCGTGGTTTGGACTACAGCCGTACCAGGGTTTGCACAGAACGTGCTCAGCACACAAGCTGTAACGGCAAGGGTGATTCAAGCTGCCGCTAACTATCAGGCGGCGATCTCATGCAATGACATACCCCCAGAGGCGAAGAATATTGCGGCGCTTGTTCCGTATAGGATACACGAAGATCGAATGAATGCAATGTATGCAGTTTTCTGGAGCGGAGATATCGGGTGCAATGGCGGATCAGGTACGACGTTTATGAATTTGTCGATCGTAACAGTCGGTGTTGCAGATACGTTTATTGTCGACCCACTACGGTCATCACCTGCGGTGTCTATT
This sequence comes from Alkalinema sp. FACHB-956, assembly GCF_014697025.1. NCBI lineage: Bacteria > Bacillati > Cyanobacteriota > Cyanophyceae > Leptolyngbyales > Leptolyngbyaceae > Alkalinema > Alkalinema sp. FACHB-956. Next base: position 136,768 of record NZ_JACJRC010000005.1, read on the forward strand.
GATTTCCCATCGAGAGGGTATGAAAGAATTGTCGGAAACACCAAGGACTCAATAATAATTGATGCCGCTGATTATGGGCCGAATGATTCCAACTGTTGTCCTTCTCTTCGATTCCGATACACGCTGAAGCTCGACGAAAAGGGGAACTGGAATCAAGTCGCGAAGAAGCAGTTGCCGCCAAAGAGGTAATCTCAGGGAGTTGCCGATGTATACAACAAGCAACGTTGACGCCTAACACCTCAGTCAACCGGACCCGCCACGGCAGGCCGGTTACTTCGAGCGTTATGCTTCTAATTGGGTATGAGGAAAAATATTAATGTCCTGTCGAATTCTTCATTGCGGGAAGTCACTTAATAATTACAATCTTTGTATTGAGTATTCAGTTGCTGGTTTCGGTACGCGAGGGCCAGAAAAAGATGACATTATTTTTCTCGCAGTCAACCATGAAAAGCAAACTCTTTGTGGACTTCGGGCAAGGCTAGGCGAACCAACGGATCAACAGCCGTGGCCCGATGCGGATCGTTATGTGTCAGCCTATAAACTTATTGATATTGAGTATGCTAATCCCTTTGATATTCGTTTCCTTGTAGACTACGGCGGAAAGTACTGGCCTCTTAAGTTTCTACAAGGTGCTAAAGCTATAAAAGATGAAAAGGCTGTCCAAGCACTTCATGATGCTTTTGACAAACACCGTGTCGAACAACCTGTGCGGTTACTTAAGGGAAATGACTTAAATACTGAAGAGAAGGAAGAGGAAGAGGATACTCTTCTAGAAGTCGATTCAAGTGAACTGTCAGAAGTGCTTTTAGAAGTTCCGGAAGCCAAAATTAATGTTATGGGGACGTTTCAGACAATTCCATTCAAAAATGAGACAGATGCTCTTCGTGGTCTCGAAAGTCTAGTAAACGAGAATTTTTACAACCTATTTCCTCGCTATAGCTCTAATCAATCCTTGCTGATTCCAGAAAATCGCTTATTTTTATCGTCTGGCGTTGAAGCACGTGGCGAAAGACTAATTAAAGGCATTAGATCTATTCCTGATGCACTTTTGATCGTCTATAGTGAGTATGAAAAGCAGCCCTTTAAAATTGCACTAATTGAATACGAATGCTTTGGCGAGAACAAGACTCGTTCTCAGGAAAAGTCAAATTATCTCAACGGGCAAGTGATTCCTCAACTCATGCGATTTGCATCTGCATTTAGTATAGTCACTGATAAGCAGATCCGAGATCAGACTATTAAGATGTGGGTTGATAAGATTATACAGTACATATACGTGACTCCAGAATATATTAGCAAGTTTTCAGGTTGGATTAAACAAATTCGTCCAGAACTTTCAGACCAACTGGTTGGGCGAGAGATCGATCGAGTTCTCACTGAAGCTTTTCAAAAAGCCCTGCAAATTCTTTTGATTATTGATGATTTGAGTGACGAACAAAAGGACACAATTACTAACGTAATTCGAGCATTTAAGCTTGAGAGTGGTGAGAGTATAGAGTTTATTTCGTACATTGTCCGTCTTGAACAACGTATTCGGGTTTCAGATGCTGATGCGGAATATGCTCTATCAGTTCAATAATAAACAGTGGAGAGTGTAGGAGTTGATTCTGAATGGTTTTGCTCACATGACAGTTCTCGGTTGAAAAGCATAAAAATCCGCTTGCACACTGACCGTATCAAGTTGGTTGGCTGAGTCCGAAAGGTTACTGTCGGTGGGTGAAGCGGAACGTTAGAACTCCACGCGCTGACGCACCATCAGGGTGGAAGGAATTGATTTTCTGATGAGTAGTTATGCTTGTTGAAAATCTAAACTTAGAATCTGTTGTAAATACTGAAAGAGCTGATCAACGTGCCGTAAGTTAGACCGTAAAAGTTCATTACTAACGAGTAGTTTAAAGCAGCATTCATCAAGGAGATGCCTGTGAATAAAGTTGCTGTGTTTGGTAATGCTGGAGGTGGGAAGTCTACTCTCAGTAAACGTTTAGCAGAAATGACAGGTTTGCCTATGGTCGCTTTAGATCTTCTGAAGTATCAACCTGGCGGTGGCGAAGTTCCCTACGAAGAATATAAAGCTGCTCATGATCAACTCCTCCAGAAAGACCAATGGATCATTGATGGATATGGATCATTAGATACGGTATGGGAACGACTGGAGGTTGCAGATACCTTGGTCTATGTGGATATGCCAGTTCTCCAGCACTATTGGTGGGTAACGAAGCGATTCTTGAAAGGCTTTCTAGTGCCACCAGAAAATTGGCCTAAGAATAGTCCGCTCTTGAAGGGTACGCTAAACAGTTATTATACGGTTTGGCTATGCCATAAGAAGCTGACTCCACAGTATCGAGAGTACGTGCAGAAAGCTAAGGCAAGTAAGCGGGTTTATCATCTTCAGTCCCCTCAGCACGTAAAAGAGTTCTACCAAGCTATCAAAATAGAACGTGCAAAATAAAGGTGATTGGTGGTGTTCAAAAACGCTCAAAGAGCTATGTGCCCTTCCAAAACTGCCCACGAGGCGATTTGCCAGATGAGATTGGAGGAACGTAGTGCATCTCCAGCCAACACGTCATGGCAAGAGCAGAGCGCCCAGGAGGTTGGTAGTAGGGCAGTAACAAGAGGCACCTCAGTTTCCATCTGTCTTCACACAGAATTGACATTAGCTATGAAAACACTGAAGAATTAATGTTTTTTTGACAAAGCTCGACGGGAACTCTAGATAATTTCCGGCAGTTGAGTAAAGTATTGAAGAGCTACATTACTTCTTTGAAAAGAAGCTGAAAAGCCTTTTCAAGCTGATGTAGAACAGCATCTACCTTCGTGCTCAAGCTGATTTTATACAAACGAAGGAGATTTAATTCATGGCTCAGTTGCAATGGATGTCCGTTGGGTTAGTCACGGCTGCGGCTCTTGCTCTTGCTCCGGTTAACGCTGCCCATGCGTTGCTGATCACTGGAGTCACCGCCTCAACTGATATGGCTTCATTTTCAGGTTCTAATATTCAAAACACGGTGAATGGAGTAGGATTACCAGGCAACACCCCCAGCCTGACATGAGATCATGCTGTTGCTGATTTGAGCAATGCCTGGATCAGTAGTGTTGGTACTACGACTGGAAATATAAACTTCAACCTGGGTGGAGAGTACAGTCTTCAAGGGTTTAGTTTTTGGAACTTCAATAGCTTCGACCCACCAGGGCCAGGGATCAAAGATGTAAACATCTTTACGTCCCTTGACAACATCACTTATACTCCCTTAAGTGGTGCGCCAACGGTGTTTAATCAGGGAGTAGCTTTCAATTTAGAGCCTCCTCAAACGTTTTCTTTTTCGCCTGTGCTAGCTCGATATGTCCGCTTTCAAGTACTGAGTAACTATGGAGGAAGTACTATTGGGTTTGATGAAGTGCAATTTTTTGATAGCACTTCCACTCCCATTCCGACTCCAGCTTTAGTGCCAGGACTGCTGGGTCTGGGTGGGGCGATATGGCGTAAGCGCAGGGCTGAAGCGGCAGAGGCTAGAGAATAGAATTTTGATCGAGCAATTTTTAGAAGGCAGTCATCTTCCTCCACAGCGAATGTTGGCGCGATTCATATTGCGACAGCGGCCCGATCGCGCAGGGTATGGATGATTTGCTGACGTTGCTGAATTGGGATATGAATCGTCGATCGCGATATCGACAGTCAGGGCACTCAATTGGATTGTTCCTACAATATTTATCCCTTGAATCAGGGTGTTGCTGATTGGTGGTATGAATTCTTAGACAGTATTCCCTTAGCAAAATTCCCTTAACAAGGTTCTTAAGCCCCTTGCCTAATTAACAATTCATACCTAGATTCAGCAACACCTTAATCAGCAAGGCGATCGGTGTGTCTCTCAGCTATGGCAAATTATTAGAGTAGCAATGCAAGCTAACATCCCACTCCACCGGAACGAAGTCAAGTTATCGGTGAGATACAAGGGTTATCTGTGTCTGGTGAGCAGGGTCGTTATGCTGACTGCCCAGAGAGAAACAAGCTCTTCCATTCTCTGTCTTTCCAGCATTTCAGCTTACGTTTCAGAATTGCGGTAATTACGATCGCTCCTGTAATCGCAGCATCAATGTCATTCGAGACTCGGCGCGGACTCATCGATCGAGGCTTTTGCGACATTGATCCGTTTGTTTTCCCAGCATTCGATCGAGATTTCAGCACAAATAACTGGCTCATCGACCCAGAAACCCATCTGCGAAAGCAGCGCTCCGATCGCCCTATTCCACATCGATCGAGCATCTCCGCTAAAATAATAACGAAGTAATTTCTTGTTAATACCGGATTTTGGCTTGTCTTAGCCAACGATCGGGCCAGATGGGGCACTCTCAGCAAAAAATAGACAAACTATGCAGCCTACTCTACCCATTCAAATTTCTCAAACTAAAGTTGCCGAGTTTTGCCAGCACCATCACATCCGCAAGCTCTCTTTGTTTGGCTCCGTCTTGCGCACTGACTTCACCCCCCAGAGTGATATTGATGTATTAGTCGAATTTGAGCCAGGAAAAACGCCTGGATTTGCTATTATCACTCTCCAGCAAGAACTTTCTTATCTCATGGAGAGTCGAACTGTTGATCTACGAACCCCCCATGAACTAAGCCGCTACATCCGCGATCGTGTCCTCGCTGAAGCTCTGGTGCTCTATGTCCAACCTTGACGACGCCACTCGACTACGCCACATGCGCGATGCCGCAGTAGAAGCGATCGGGTTCATCCGAGATCGTAGCCGATCTGATTTGGAGGGCGATCGTATGCTGACATTAGCCCTAGTCAAAGATATCGAAATCATTGGAGAAGCCGCAGGCAGAATTTCAGCCGATCTTAGAACCAGGTACCCACATATTCCCTGGGTACAAATGATCGGAATGCGCAACCGCTTAACCCATGCCTATTTTGAGGTCGACTTAGACATTGTCTGGGAAGTTGTGACTCGTGATCTACCACCTTTAATAGTTGAATTAGAAAAAATCATTTCACTTGAAACCTAAGTTTAAGGAGTTTAAGTCTTAGGAACCTGCCATCCTCAACCAACCGAACACTTGATTAACCGTTAACACCAGCAAGAGCGGCGGCAGCACCGATGGGCAATCCTCCCCCCGCAACAAAATGGGTTGCTGTCCCGCCTTAAAATCAAGAATCGATCGGATCAATCAACCAACCCAACTGACATCCCTGCTCCAGACAATAAAGAATCTTGCCAATCACCCGATTAGAACTCCGGTCAGGAGACAAAATTTCCACCACCCAATCCGGCACCAACCGGAAATCATCCGGGACTTCCCCATCCCCATCAAACGGAATTCTCTCCCACCGGAACACCGCCACATCCGGCACCAGCGATCGATCGCCAAAATGACAGCACAACTTTGGGAAAGCATAGGCAACCTGCCCACCTTCAGCAGCAGTATTAATGCAATGACAAAGCTGAAGCCGCAACCGACTATGCTTTCCTACTGTCATAAGCTTGAGTCATGGACTCTCTAACAATTTCCCTATAACACCCGCAACACACTTGCCACCTTCGCCACCGCTGGCATTTGCTCAATTTCCGCCAACGCCTTACGGAAGTTGCCCTCCTGCACATCGTGGGTCACCACCACAATTTCCGCCAACCCATCGCGAATCCCCGCCTGCACCACCGACTCCAGACTCACCTGATGATCCCCAAAGCAAGTCCCCAACTTGCCAATCACCCCCGGATAATCCTGGGTCAAGAACCGCGCATAGAACCGCGTCACCAAATCATCCATCGGCGCGATCGCGCAATAGTCATGGTGCGAACAAGCCAACAACGGATCAAGCAACGGCGTCCCATCGGCCTGCTTGGCACAATCGCGACCCACCTTCAGCAGCGCCGCAATATTGAGAATATCCGACACCACCGCACTCGCCGTCGGGCCAGCCCCCGCCCCTCGCCCAAAGAACATCACCTGACCCACCGGATCGCCTTCCACCAAAATGGCGTTATAGACATCATTCACACTCGCCAAAGGATGGGCCTTGGGCACCAGGGTCGGATGAACCCGCACTTGCAACGCCTCCGCCGACTCAGGCCGTTTCGCGATCGCCAACAGCTTAATCACAAAGCCCAACTTATCCGCATAGGCAATTTCCGCCGCACTCACCTCACGAATCCCTTCACAGGAAATCGCCTCGCGATCGATGCGACCGCCAAAGGCCAACGAGGCCAAAATCGCAATCTTATCCGCCGCATCCCAACCATCCACATCTGCCGTGGGATCCGCCTCCGCATAGCCCAACCGTTGCGCATCGGCCAGCACCTCACCAAAGTCCGCCCCCTCCTGCACCATGCGGGTCAGGATGTAATTCGTCGTCCCGTTGATAATCCCAGTGACACTGTTAATCCGGTTAGCACAGAGGGACTGCTTCAACGGCTCAATTACCGGAATGCCACCGCCCACCGCCGCTTCCAGCAAGACATAGACCCCATGCTTCGCCGCTGCGGTAAAAATTTCTTCCCCAAAGCGAGAAATCGCTGCCTTATTGGCCGTGACAACATGTTTCCCCTGCTCGATCGCCTTCAGCATCAACGATCGGGCCGGTTCCAATCCCCCCATCACTTCAACGACGATATCCACCTCAGGATCGGTCACGATCGACTCTAAATCGGTCGTAAGTTTGTCAGCGGGAATCTCGACGGTGCGCGGCTTATCCAGCGATCGCACCCCGACTTTATGAATTTCCAATTCCTGCAAGAGGGGATGGCGTTGGCTTGGGGTGCTTAAAATCTCCACAGTGCCAGTGCCAACGGTGCCGAGTCCCAACAAACCAACTTTGAAAGCCACAGCGTTCTTCGCAATCACAACAGCCCTTTCATTGTAGGGGATGTGGTCGGTGCGTTCACCCACTGCGCTACGAACAGGGGCTAGAAATTGCCATCCCCCACCGACTAAACTCCCATGGCACAATTGAAAGCGATGGTGAACCCTATGAGAAAGCCCCCCAGAATGTTTCCGATCGCCCGCTCGATCACGCGTCCAATCGCCCGCCCGATCGCCCAACTGTGCGGCTGCTGGCTCGGTATTGTGATTGGCTGTACGTTGCCCAGTGCAGGCCACTTGTCCCCAGCCCTGGCTGTGGAACCCCAGTCCGATCAGCCCGTGCAATCGGCTCGGGTGATCGTGCCTTCCGGCGGAGTTTCCCCCAGTTCATCCCTGGAACGCCCCGTGGCCGAGGTTTTGCAGCAACTCGCCCAGGCCCAAGTGGTTTACCTTGGCGAAGTCCATGATAGCGAAGCCGATCACCGGGCCCAGCGCTTTATTCTGGAACAACTCCACCACCAGCGTCCCCGCCTGACGATCGCGATGGAAATGTTCCAACGGCCTTTCCAGTCAATCCTCGATCGTTACCTCCAGGACAAAATCAGCGAGCAGACCTTATTAGACCGCACTGAATATCAAAAACGGTGGGGCTTTCCCTGGCGGTTCTATCAGCCGATCGTGCAATTTGCCAAACAGCATCAATTACCCGTGGTTGCCCTCAATGCCCCCAGCGAAGTGGTGCGCCAAGTGGGCCGCAAAGGGCTGGATAGTCTCAAGCTGACCGATCGTCGCTTTATTCCCCCTTTATCGGCCATTCGCCTAGAACCAGATTCCTATCGCCAGCGGTTGCAGCAGCTTTACAACGACATGCACCAAGGCAAAGGCAATAGCCAACAGTTCGATCGCTTTTTCCAAGCCCAAGTGCTGTGGGATGAAACCATGGCAGAACGCATCAGTCAGCTTGTGCAAGCCCATCCCGATCGGTTAGTCGTCGTCCTCGTGGGGCAAGGCCATGTGACCTACGGTGAAGGCATTCCCCAGCGGGTCGCCCGTCGGCTGCGCGATCGCTTTCCCAAGCTGGCCCAGTTCACCCTACTGCTCAATCCCAGCCCTGATCTGCAAGCCCCACCGACCGCAGGCCCACCGATCGCCGACTTTTTCTGGATGCAGCCTTTGCCTCCATCCGCCACCCCGCCACCTGCTTCACCTTAAGGCTTTCCGCAAATTCACCCAGTTTGAAATGATCTAAGCCTCAACCTTTTTGGGCAGGAGGTAAATCAATCCCGAAACCCACGTCAGCACCACAGAGCCCCAAAAAGTCACAAGGCCCAGAGGTTCATAGGCCGATGGTAAGGGGGCAATCAACAGCGCGATTGCAATCATCTGCACTACGGTTTTTACCTTACCCCACAGATTCGCCGCTGGCACCGACCCCGTTTGCAGAGAAGGATTGACCCGCCAACCCGCGATCGTCAACTCCCGCGCCAAAATCAGAAACACCCCCCAAGCTGGAATCTGACCCAATTCCACCAGTGACATCAACGGTGCAAGCACCAGCAACTTATCTACTAGGGGATCCAAAAATTTCCCTAAATCCGTAACCTGATTCAACCGTCGCGCTAAATACCCATCTAACCAGTCCGTCCCCGACACCAGCACAAAAATCCCAACCATCCACCAGCGCAAAGAATCGGACGGAGTTTGCAACCCATAGAGCAAAATAGGGACGCCCAACAATCGCGAAATGGTGATCCAAGTGGGTAAGTTTATTTTGGGTAAATTCATCCAAATTCCTTCATCCTGTCTTCTATTCTTACCCTACACCCGAGGGCTAACACCAAGACCAAGGGATGGCCAAAGGACATTTTGATCACCTTGATTCACCCCTCGCTGAGTCAACCCCTCAAATCCTGACTAGAAAAGACTACCTATGAAAAAAGGAGCCCGATTTGGACTCCTTAAACCATGAACTCAGGGATAACTTTAAAAACCTAGATAAGGTATGACAAGAATTAGCAAGCACCACTTTTGGTAAATACAATAAGAACTGTTTTCAGGATTAGGCGTAAATCATATTGAACCGACCACTTACGCTGGTATTCGAGATCGAGGTGGACAATATCTTCAAAATCTTTGATCGATGACCGTCCGTTCGCTTGCCATTCACCGGTAATTCCTGGCTTCACAAGTAGGCGCTTCCAGTGGTGAGCTTCATACTTAGAAACTTCATCGGTGCTGGGAGGCCGAGTTCCAACCAAGCTCATGTCACCTAGCAGAACATTCAGAAACTGAGGAAACTCATCCAAGCTGGTTTTGCGAAGAAACTTGCCAACGCGGGTCACTCGCGGATCATTTTCCATTTTGAAAACATGACCTGATGCCTCATTGCGATCTTGCAACTTTTGCTTTAGGACATCAGCGTTAGTGACCATGGAGCGAAACTTCCAAATCCGGAAAACTCGGCCATTCAATCCACAGCGCCACTGGCTGTAAAGAATCGGGCCGGGATTATCAATCTGAATCGCGATCGCGATGGGAAGGAAGAGAATCGCTGTAATCAGCAGACCAATGACTGCACCCGCAATATCAATTAGTCGTTTTGCTTTGCTGTGAATTGATGGGTGGGGCCGATCAATCACAGCCGATCGTGTAGATGGAGCTAGAGGAAAAGGAGCACTCATACCTACTTCTCTGGAACGAAGAGGAATTGGGCTTTTAGTCATCAACTTAGGGGCGGAAGCTAGTTTAGAGGGAGTAGTGGTAATCACGGGTAGCAGTCAGGGATTAAATAAACGACTCATGTCTCTCTTGCACACATCTTAAGAGGGACAATTAGCTGGAAGCCAGCATTCATAGTCGCTTTTGCTTAATCTTTGAACTGCTAAGGGGTTTTATGAAGTTCAGGTATAATCCCTCAGAAATTTTCCTGAGCCTCAATTTCTTCATCCCTACTAAGGCTGACATGTCTGCTCTCCTTCCTAATCAAGCAAGATAGTCAAGCAGCCTAGGAAGGACTCTTGGTGAAGTGGCGGGAACATTTACGCTGGATTGCGGAATTTAGCGGTCATGAGACCGACTTCACACCCCATGCGTTCCAACGGCTCAGTTGACGGTGAATCTGGGTACGGTGAATCTGGGTGCTCTCTTCATCAGCATTACTGACTGCTTGAGCACTTCTCGGGTACGGCTTCAGGCCGTGGGGGAAAACGCTGATGTCAGTAGACCTGCATTAACTGGCACGATCGGACTTTGCCCTGCTAGGAGATGCATCTACGGAAGGGATATCTGCAAAGATTGCATGAATTTCATCCAGGGTCAGGTCATCAGACTGTCCTTCATTCAGTGATCGATCGGATACTGGCGGTATCACATTGGGGGCAGATGATGGCTGAGTCATTGGCTGAGTCATTGGCTGAGTCATTGAAACTGGAGCCTCTGTTGGTGAAGCGGCGAGCCAATCAGAACTTTCAAATAGCGTATCCATGGTGACTTGGCTAGCGTCATCATTCACAATCGAGGGTTCATGGATGAACAAATCATCCATGTCGCTCAAGGTCAGATCTTCCATAGAAATCTGATCAGGCTCGGTTTGCACAACTTCAGATGGTGTGACCTCCGCAGCGCCAGGGGATGGTAAATCGTCGTCTTTGCTCCCCCAGATGTTAAACAAGTCGGAAAGGTTGTGAATCGTATCGGATTCAGCTGCTGCTGCGACCCCCTCCGCCTTAGGGCCGGGTTGCGCCTCGATCGGAGAGGCAAAAGCATCGTCATCCTTGACGAACACTTGATTCGGTGGAGACTGGGAAGGCACATCCCTTGGGGGTGCAGTCGAAACTAAGGTGGCAGTCGGTGGTACCGTCTTGAGCACTGTCGGATCCATCGATTCCAATTGAGGAGGATGAATATAACTTGAGGCTTCACGACCGAGCTGCTGAGCCAGATGATTGATGAGGGAACTAAACAGAACTTCCCCTTGATGCCCTAGTCCATGCATACGATCAATCCCTTGCGCTAGGGACTCCTGGTAGGTATCGAGATTTCTTTGCAAGGAAGTTAAGGCTAGATCCAGACTGGTATCCATGCTAGTGAGGAGAGAGTCTGTCCGATCGCGCAGCGCTTGCAACCGTTCTATTTCTCCACGATCGAGGATTGGCTGGGAAGGCGCTTCAAGCTGGGCTTTGCGAATTTCTAGGGTGCGAACTTCTTGTAACAGGCTATCTCGCTGTTGAGAGAGCCGAGTAATTTCGGTTTGGAGAGGCTGGACAAGATGGAGCCGCAATTGTTCCAATTCAGTATTGAGGCTGGCAAGGGAAGCAACCGCAGGAGGTGGTGTTTTTGCCGCTGCCCCAACTAGCGGTGGAGCCGGAACTGGGGGCCGTTGTTGCATGACCAGAAAATTACGAACTCGTTCTAGCGTGCGATTCTGAAGCCGAAACCGCGTCAAATAGGCCCAAAATCGGAAGCCTTTGGGTTGACGCAGGGCACGATCGATCTCAGAGATTAGGGCTTGAACTTGCTCAGTTTGGTAGGTCACACAGCCATCCTCAAATAACTTTCAACTTCACCCGTCGATTTCATCCGTCGATCGCTCTAACCCAGCGATCGCACTAGCAAGGAGCCCATCGACGACATCCCAACAATCTGGGAGGGGAGCACTAGGAGAGAATCATCATTTGCCGTCATTCCTTGCAGTCATTACCTTGGATTCCTTGCAGTCATTACCTTGGATTCCTTGCAGTCATTACCTTGGATTCCTTGCAGTCATTACCTTGGATTCCTTGCAGTCATTACCTTGATTCCTTGCAGTCATTACCTATAGTCATTGTGGCCACCCACCTTTCCATTTTCGGCTGATGAATAGAATTTGTGAAATTAAAATTGCAGGCGCTCCGTAAATTTAGTGAAATTCAGCTTGTCAGCCATGCCTAACATTCATGCCTAACATTCATGCCTAACATTCATGCCTTAGCCTGACTGGCATCAGATTGCCAGATTTTACTTAACATGCCCGAATACAGTCGGCTTGTCACAGCAAACCTAACACCCAGAATTTGCGCCATCGCCCCTTCCCAGAAATAGGCCAACGCCCCTACCCGTGACAGGCACCCCCCCCGCGATCGTAAAGATTGCGCGATTGTGAAGATTGGGGGAAGAAAAGTGATAAAAATGGTTAGCCTAGATGGAAGGGAGACCAAGCTAGCAGGGTATGCTGGGCCTAGGGGCAGTGACTTTTCTGGAGATCCGTCAGGGGAATCGCTGATTACCGTGTAAATTAGGTGGTCTTCTCTGCAATGATTGAGGGAGGAGTAAGCTAGCGATTTAACATCGCTGGGGATCTAGCAACGTCAAACTTAGACGTAAAACTTAAAGATGCAAAGTAGGATTCACAGCCTAGAATGAATCCGTTGTGCGAGGGGCCAGTGATCCTGTCTACATGGAAGTCATCCTGCCATAGGTCATCCTGCCTCCAGTAGAAAGGTTAGCACTAGTCTCTAGAGCCCCAATTTCTTTCACACTCGTGGAGGTGAGGGGCAACGTTCTGTTCCTGAAGCAATTGCCAACCGCATGGGTCAATAGAGTTCGCATATTGGATGTCTGGTTAGGGGGTTATGGAAGATTGGTCATCACGGGAATCTAATGGCGACATGCTGATTCGATCGGCTCCCTTTTTTCAGGGGTTGCCTGAGGAGGCTGTGGAGCGCGCTGTTTGCCACATGGTGACGCGCAGTCATCCCCCGAATCAAGTCATTCTGCTGGAAAATGATTGGGGAACTTCTGTCTATTTCATCCTGAGTGGATGGGTGAAAATTCGTACCTATAACCTCGATGGGAAAGAAGTCACCTTAAATATTTTGGGCAAAGGTGAACTGTTTGGCGAAATGGCTCCGCTGGATGAAGTGCCCCGATCGACGGATGTGATCACCTTAGCTCCCACGTTGATTGGCAACATGCCTGCCCAGGATTTTGTCAATTTATTAAATAGCGAGCCCCAAGCGGGAATTCGTCTAGCTCAGCTAATGGCACGGCGGCTGCGGCAGGTTAATCGGCGGTTGCGGTTGCGCGAATCTGATAGCACCTCTCGGGTGGCGGATGTCCTGCTCTTTTTAGCGGAGGGGCAAGGGGTCAAAGTTGCAGGCGGGATTGAGGTTCCCAACTTGCCCCACCGCGAACTCAGTAGCCTCAGTGGCTTGGCGCGGGAAACGGTGACGCGGGTACTGAGCAAATTGGAAAAGAAAGAGCTCATCCTACGAGATCGGGATGTCATGCGGATCCCTGACACCCATGCCCTTGAACGGCTAATGCTGTAGTCCCATCAAACTGTCATCATCAAACTGTCCCCATCAAACTCGGGCAGGTTCAACCTCCAAGATGGGAACCAATTTGAGGTGATATTCTGCCTCAAAGCTGGGCTTTTTATAGGTCAAGCTCCAGAGCTCTAGGGCACAGTCATCACTGGGCTGGACGGGGCTGATGAACAGGCGCATTTCCTGACGCTCAGGCAACATTTGACAGCGCACAGATTTGATCGAGCCAATTTGCCGCCGATCGAGGGCAACAGCAAGGCGCAATAAGGGATGTAATTGCTCCACCACGCGACGGTGTTTTTTGCTGGTCAGGTTGCGATAGGTATCGTGTTTCTTTTTGGGCGAGTTTTTGCGGTGATAGCGGGCGAGATTGGCGATCGTTTCCAGTTCCATCTCGTTGTACCCCAGCAAATCTGCATGGCGGATCAGGTAATAGGAATGCTTGTGATGAGCATCATGACTGACGTGATGCCCACAGTTATGCAAAATTGCTGCGGCCCAGAGCAAGTCCCGTTCTTCGGATCCCCACTGGTGTAATTTCCCTTGGGTTTGATCAAAGAGAGCGATGGCAAACTGAGCCACCCGTTCGCTATAGGTCAAATTCACCTGATATTTTTGGGCCGTTTTGTAGACACTTCGTTGACGCACAGACCCTTGGTAGCGGAGGCGATCTTCAATCAACCCGTGGGTAATCATCCAATCGACTACCACCCCTTCCCGTAGCGATCGTTCACAGATCGTGATGCTGTCTACGCCCAGTAAGGTCATGGCTTCTTGAAGAACTAAGCCCCCCGCCAAAATAATTTCTGCCCGCCGTTCGGACATCCCCGGAATTGCTACCCGTTCTGCAAACTTCATCCGGCGCAGACGGTGCAACCAATCCCGCAACTCCGCCAAACTGATGGAGTAGCCATTCAGCGGATTTGGGACAGTCCCAAATTTTTCTCGGGCGTGGAGGTTGGCAAGGGCTTCGATCGTGCCAGACGTGCCGACCATTTTGATCCTTTCACCCGGTTTAATCTGGGCTTGAATCTCTTCGATCGGGCGTTCCAGCATCCCACGGATGTAGGCTTGGAGGGCCAGGAATTCCATTGAACTAATGGGATCCGTAGAGATAAAATCTGCGGTCAAGCGTACCGCCCCGACCTTCGTGCTGCTGAGGCTGCGGGGTTCGTGGCCATCGCCCAAAATCAGTTCTGTGGATCCTCCACCAATGTCAATAATGACGTGGGGTTGGGCATTGAGCGTCATGCCAGAAAGGACACCGAGGTATATTCGGCGAGCTTCTTCTGGGCCAGAAATTAAGTTAATCCACAGCCCTAAGGCTTTTTCAACGGTCTGTAGGAATTCCTGGCCATTGGGGGCCTCCCGCACCGCGCTTGTGGCAACGGCAATAATCTCATCCGCGTGCAGACTAGTCGCAATTTCCTGGCATCGCTTGAGGGCTGTAATCGCCCGCTCCATGGCGGCAGGGGTGAGATTACCCGTCAGTTTGTCCCGATCGCCGAGCCGCACCGTTGATTTATCGCGAGCCACGATCGTAAAGGCCGGAATCGATGGCTGCACCTTGACCACCACCATGTGAATCGAGTTGGTGCCCACATCAATGGAGGCCAGAATGTAGTCACGATCGCTAGACAAATCAGAATGCATAACGGTGGGGGGCAGAGGCTGGCTGGAGTTCACCATAGCTACTTAAACGGTGAAAAAAGGAACAGGGACAACCGAGGAACTGGACTCAATGGGTTGACCCATGGGTTAATCCATTGAGATCGATAGATCGCAACCATTGGCTGCTCACAGGTATCTTACTGGCTTCTTCGATTTTTTTGATCAGGGAAAGGATAGCTTTTGAGTTCCCCCCCTCTTGTGTCACTTCCGATCGCCTCCTACGATAATTCCAGTTCGGTGCGTCCCATTCCTGAAATACCAGGTCAGTTGCCTAGGTGACTTCGTTCCCATTGCGTTTTGGACTTGTTGCGTCTTGGACTTGTTGCATCTTGGACTTGTTGTGTCTTGGACTTGTATGGCTATATTTCGCGATCGTCAGTCTCAATCCATGTCTCCCGAATCTCTTTGGTGGACGATTGTTCGTTTGCTGCGCTGGGATAAACCAGAAGGGCGATTAATTTTAATGGTGCCAGCCCTGTGGGCGGTGTTTTTGGCGGCTAGGGGCTATCCTTCCGCCTTACTGGTGGGGATTATTATCCTGGGATCCTTGGCAACGAGTGCAGCGGGCTGTGTGGTCAACGACCTCTGGGATCGCAACATTGATCCCCAGGTAGAACGCACGAAGAATCGCCCCCTCGCCTCCCGTGCCCTCTCGGTTCAGGTGGGAATCGGCGTCATGCTAGTTGGCTTTCTGTGCGCCTATGGCCTCGCCCTGTTTCTCAACCCCCTCACCTTTTGGCTCTGTGTGGCAGCGGTTCCTGTCATTGTGATTTACCCCGCCATGAAGCGGGTGTTTCCGGTACCGCAATTGGTGCTGTCGATCGCCTGGGGATTTGCGGTATTGATTAGCTGGAGTGCGGTCAGTTGTGGCCTCACCCCCAGTGCCACGGCTTGCTTAGGGCAGGAAACCTGGTTGTTGTGGGGGGCCACGCTGTGTTGGACGATGGGGTTTGATACGGTTTACGCCCTTTCCGATCGGGAGGACGATCGCAAGTTAGGCGTCAATTCCAGCGCGCTGTTCTTTGGCACCTATGCCCCCCAAGCGATCGCGGTCTTTTATATAGCCACGACGATCATCCTCGGCAAATTGGGGCAAGTGATGCAACTGGACTGGCCGTTTTGGGTCAGTTTAGCGATCGCGGCGATCGCTTGGGCTTGGCAAGCGCTGAAATTAACCCAACCGCGCATTCCCCATCCGTTCTATGCCGCCGCCTTTAAACAAAACGTTGGAATTGGGTTCGTCTTGCTAGCAGGCATGATTGCGGGTGTTTGGTGGAATGGGTGAAATTCAAGGGGTGGAATTAATTGACGTAATAATCGCGAGTCCCTTTTGCATCGATCGCTTCTCCTAGCCGCTGGAGCGCATGGACATAGGCCGCTGCCCGCATGGAAATTTTCTGGCGTTGAGCAATCTCCCAAATGCGCTCCGTTTCCTCAATGATTCTGCGCTGGAGACTTTGGTTCACCTCACCCAAAGACCAGTACATGCCATTGCGGTTTTGCACCCACTCAAAATAGCTCACGGTCACCCCGCCTGCATTGACCAGAATATCTGGAAATACCTGAATGCCTTTAGCTTCTAGAATGGCATCGGCCTGGGAGGTAATGGGGCCATTGGCCACTTCAAAAATGAATTTAGCCCGGATTTTATCAGCATTGTTAACCGTGATCTGTTTCTCCAATGCAGCTGGAATCAAAACATCCACATCTAAGGTGAGCAGATCTTCATTACTGATCACATCATGGGCAGTGAAGTTGCACACACTACCATCACAATAGACAGCTTGCAACTTGCGCGTTGATTCTTTCAATTGTCGTAATGTTGGAATATCCAATCCAGATTTGGCATAGAGACCACCTTGGGAATCGCTGATCGCAACGACTTGATATCCCGCTTGGTAGAGAAACTCCGCCAAAGCTGCGCCTGCATTCCCAAACCCTTGGATAGCAACTGTTGTATGTTGAGGCACCCGATCGAGCTTGGGCAACAGGGTTTGCATGACAAAAAATGCGCCCAGTGCCGTTGCATCCTCCCGCCCCAAACTGCCCCCGAGGGTGATTGGTTTTCCGGTGACGACCCCAGGGCTGTAGTGGCGTTTAATCGTGCTGTATTCGTCCATCATCCAACCCATAACCATGGCATTGGTGTAGACATCCGGGGCCAAAATGTCCGTGTCCACCCCAATAAAATCCGCGATCGCGCTAATGTAGCCTCGGCTCAACCGTTCCAATTCCATCTTGGACAACAGTTTGGGGTTAACCGTGATGCCGCCCTTCGCCCCTCCAAACGGGAGATTTAATGCGGCACATTTAAACGTCATCCAAAAGGCCAAGGTTTGGACTTCATCTAGGGTGACATTGGGGTGATAGCGCACACCGCCCTTGCCGGGGCCACGGGTATCGTCATAGCGCACCCGATAGCCTTGAAACACTTGTAGCGAACCATCATCCATCCGAACCGGGATAGAAACACTCAGGCTGGCCTTGGGAGATTGCAGCGATCGAATGGCATCCTCGGAAATCGTTGCATATTTGAGAGCTAGGTTCAGCCGTTGGCTCGCATCGGTTAGCAGAGAGGGGGATGGAGTGACTATTTGGTTCATACCAGGATCCTTTGAAGCGAACAGATATCACAGTAATGGAGTGAATGGAGTGAGATTATCGAACGAGATTATGGCGCGCAGTGATGAAGTGAGGTCATGGCGTGAGTGAGATCATTCGAGGGATTGGAGATTGAGCCTCACAACGGTTTATTCACGAAAGTTTATTGAAGGAGTCTAGATCAATCATAGAAAGGCTGAAATCGACTTGTCACACTGAAATAACAAATCTTGAGTCTACAAAATAATTTTCACCTTTCTAGAAAAAATGCCACACTTAACAGTGAATCATTGGAACAGTGAGTCATTAGACGGTCGGCCTTGGCTCAATCGTGGAATAAACAGTAGATTTGAGTAAACCTATGGTTTTCCAGATGCTGAGTTATCTCTAATCACCCATTCTCTCTAATCGCCCATTCTCCATAGGCGTTGTCAGGATAGCCGATCTACCAGCCGATCTACCATCGGTCGTAACCCCATCGGTTGCGAAAATCAGCTAACGAGAGATTTTTATTATTCAACTACCTTGTATTTTTTGTCCTATTTTCCATGATTGAGGTTATCCTAGCCGTTCTTTCCGTGTCCGCAGCGGCAGGTCTTCGGATCGCACTCCCACTGTTGATGATTGGGCTATTATCCGGCCCCCAACTGTGGCAACAAGTTCCTCTACTATCCATGCTCTCCCCCGCCTTAGTTTTAGGCGTTTTGGTAAGCTGGTCGTTCTTCGAGCTCATTGCCTCCAAGGATCGGGTTGGCATTCGACTCGTCCAAATCCTTCAATTATTTTGTAGCCCGATCGTCGGTGGCATTATGGGTGTCGCGATCGCCCGCGCCATGGATGCCCCAGCCGATTTAGTCGCGCTGTTGGGAGTGGTAAGTGGATTACTCGCCTTCGTCTTACAACTGGTACAAGTGGGCTGGTTCTATCGCTTGCGGAATGGCATTCCGGTTTGGGTTTTGTTGATTCAGGATGCTCTCTGTATTGCGCTGGTTTTGTTCGCCTTAGATTCACCGAAGCAGGGAGGATTGATTGCTATGTTGCTGTTGTGGTTTGCGATTCGGAGTTCCAAAGCTTGGCGAGACTGGTATCGTGCCCAAGCCCATCCCCGCGATCGACTACATCCTCGCTACGGGAAGCAAGAGCCTGACTAGGATCTCTTAGCCTAGTTAAGAGATCCTAATTCAACAACCGTTTTTCCTACAGCAGGCCAACGGCGTGTAAAGGCCCACGACCGATCAGCAATTCCGCAAGTAAAGCCAAGATGCCCAGCATGGCCAACCGCCCGTTCCACACTTCGGCAGACGTGGTCAAGCCCCATTCCCAACGCTCCTGGGGATAGAGCTTGGTATCTTCCGACGGCTGAACCGTTTCGGCAAACAAGATGGGTCGATCGTGCAATGCTTTTTGCACTAAATCCGCCAGGGCTTGGATAAACGTGGGATCCGTATCGAGCGCTGGGACACGGGAGAAGATTTCAATGCCTGCTTCTTCAGCCACTTCACGGTATTCCTGGTCAATTTCTTCCAGGGTTTCAATGTGTTCCGAAACAAAGCTGATGGGTACCACCACCAACTCTTTGACCCCTTTTTCAGCCAGTTCTTGGATGGCCTCATCGGTGTAGGGCTTGAGCCACTCCACGGGCCCCACTCGACTTTGGTAGGCCAGGGTGTAGTCATTCGATCGGCCCAGGGTTTTCATGATTAACCCCGCGCAGGCTTCAATTTCCTTCTGGTAAGGATCACCCGCTTCTTCCACATAGCTGACGGGAACTCCATGGGCACTGAAGAACACATGGCCTTGAGCAGGATCCGGCAAACTATCAATTCGTTGACCAATCAGCTTGGCCATGGATTGCAAGTATCCGGGGTGGTTGTACCAGGAAGGGATGACGGTGTAGGGAATTTTTTGCAGATCTGGATCAACATTCCACATCCGTTCCAAAACACGGAAGCTGGAGCCGCTGGTACTAATAGAAAACTGAGGATAGAGGGGCAGAATCACCAGCCGCTCGGGCTTATCTCGCTTAATTCGAGCGATCGCCTCTTCAGTAAAGGGGTGCCAATAGCGCATCCCAATGTAGACGGTAGCCTCCTGCCCCGATTGGTTCAGCAGGGATTCCAAGTCTTTGGCCTGGGCCTCAGTAATGCGCCGCAGGGGAGATCCCCCACCAATTTTTTTATAATTTTCTTGAGATTTCTTTGCACGCAAGGTAGAGATCAGCCATGCCAAGGGGCTTTGGAGCCAGGGAACGGGCAGGCGAATAATCTCTGGATCAGAAAATAGATTATAGAGAAAAGGCCGCACATCTTCTAGGCGATCTGGCCCTCCCAAATTCAGCAATAAAACGCCGATTCGCCCCATAGCAATGTCTCGCCCCTTAGTTTAAGTCTCAGGTTTGTAAATGATTTTAACATTCTCCATTCGTCGAGGCTTGGGTTTTACAGGTGCTCTGATAAAAAGCAGATCCGAATCAAACCTTGCGCCGTTGAACGATCGAGGTTGAACGATTGATAATGACCGTGTGACATTAACTTTGCTTATCATGCCATCGATACAAATATCAAACTTAGTTGACATTTCTTTGCATTAGCGACTAATTTGCGATCGTAATTTTTAGGAAATAATGGCCGAATTTGACGCTCTAGATAGCAAAATCACCCAATTGAATCTACGCCTCAAGATGGCCCGATTAGGGGTGCAAATCGAACGGCGGGGCACCAAGTTAAATCTACGGGGAACCTTGCCGCCCCGCCCCGGCTGTGGGCGACTCCGTCCCTACCAACAGCGGTTGAGCTTGGGGCTCCCTGCGACACCGGCGGGTCTGAAGCAAATTGAGCAGGAAGCCAAAATTATTGCGGCTCAGTTAATCCAGAAGAGTTTCGATTGGCGGGATTATTTGACGATCGAGGCGGGTAAACGGCTCAGTCAACTGGATCTGGTCGAGCAGATCCAAGCCTTTGAACGCCAGTTTTTCGCAGCCAGCGATCGGGTCAGCAAGCCCGCCGCCACCAAAACGACCTGGAATGCGGCCTATGCGCCCTATCTCCGCAAGTTGGCAGGCATGGCCCAAGATCACCCAAAGCTGACTTTGCCGGAGTTAATTTACAAAACCGTGCACAGTACGGCGATCCAGTCCCGCAGTCGGCAGGTCTGCTGCACAGCCTTGTCGGCCTTTGCGGAATTTCTGAATCTGGAATTGCCCACGGAGTTGAAAACCCTCGCAGGGAGCTATAACAACAGCCGCACCCAAGCCCGGAATTTACCCAGCGATGAGGCGATCGTGCAAGCCTGGGCCCAGATTCCTAATCCGGCGTGGCAGTTTGTCTACGGCATCATGGCAACCTTTGGACTGCGGAACCATGAGGTCTTTTTCTGCGACTATACCCAACTTCAGCAGGGGGAAACGAGCATTCAGGTACTGGACACGACCAAAACCGGCAGCCATGAGGTTTGGGCCTTTTATCCGGAATGGATTGAGGAATTTCACCTGCGATCGATTCAGTTACCGGAAATTAATACCGATTTATCCCAAACCACCTTGCAACGGGTAGGACAACGGGTGACGGCACAGTTTCGGCGTTATGGCGTGCCTTTTTCGCCCTACGATTTGCGCCACGCCTGGGCTGTGCGGACGATTCACTTTGGCTTGCCGGATACCGTCGCCGCTAAGATGATGGGGCATTCCGTTGCAGTCCATACCCGCACCTATCACCAATGGATCACCCGCCGTGATCAACAGGCCGCCGTTGAAGCCGCGATCGCGAAAAATTCCCGTTCTGCCCCCACCCTTTCCACTTCCTAGGGTTCCTGCCAAGGGTTCTAGCCCACGGCCTTCTCTGGCCCACTATAAGCAATTACATCAACTAGCAATTACATCAACTAGCAGGTCAACAATTATGGCAACGATTTTACGGGATTGGAGTTATCGCTATCAGTGGCTCTACGATGGCATTTCCCGCATCGCATCGCTGGCCGTTGGGGGGGAAGCCCGCTTTCGACAGTTGGCATTAGAGGGCATTGACATTACACCGGAATCGACGGTGCTGGATCTGTGCTGCGGTTGTGGACAAACGACGCAGTTTTTAGTGCAACGATCGCGGCAAGTGACGGGGTTGGATGCCTCACCGTTTTCGATTCAACGGGCCCAGCGTAATGTGCCCGAAGCAACCTATGTGGAAGCCTTTGCGGAGGCAATGCCCTTTGCGGATGCCACCTTTGACATTGTCCACACCAGTGCGGCCATGCATGAAATGACCCCGAAAAACCTGCAACGGATCTTTCAGGAAGCCTATCGCGTGCTGAAGCCAGGGGGCTATTTTCTGATTGCAGATTTTCACCGTCCCCAACCTTGGATGATGCCAGGTATTGCGCTATTTTTTGGTCTATTTGAAACGGAAACCGCTTGGCAATTGTTAGATCTGGATTTGGTGAAAATGCTTCAGGAAGCGGGTTTTACGCACTGCGATCGCCAACTCTACGCTGGCGACAGTTTACAAGTCCTGCAAGCCCAAAAGAAATGCTGATGACATCACTAGTCATTTTCAGATTTGACACGCTGGAGAATGTTACGAAAATTCGAACCGCTACAGCAAATGCAAGACAAAGGGATACCGGAAGGGCCGATCGGGATTAGCCGCACAACCCACGATCGCGAGAATGGGCAAAATCACGTTTAAGATAATCAACGGAATCAGTGCTAAAAAACCGATTAATACAAGACACAGAATTCCAACAATAATGCCGTAGATAAAAAAGGTCAGTTGAAAATTGACCGCTTCCTTAGCATTTTCCTGCACAATATAATCTTCAGACAAAAGTAAAATGACGATCGGAATGGAAATCGACACGATCGAAAAAGTCAGCAACCCTGCGCCATGGCTGACAATGCAAAGTAACTTTTGTTTGGTGCGGTCTTGGTGACTATGCATAGTGGTGGGTAAAGTGAGGGGATCGGGTGTCCTTGCTCTGATTGGCACTCTCTGGGCGAGTTCCCTTGGACGGATACCAACTAGTCTAAGAGATGCCATCATCTACAGTCAGACTACAGTCAGAGATAAGCCAGACTACCTACAGTCAGAGATAAGTCAGACTACAGTCAGAGATGGCATCATTCCCGATCGCTAGGTGCAGAAAACCTTATTGATTTCTGATCTGAGATCGCCCCCAAGTGAAAAACGATCGCTTCCCTAAGAAAAACGATCGCCCCTCAAATCAACTTTAAATCAACCTCAAATCAACCTCAAATCAACCTCAAGTGGTGTATTCTGCGTTGATCTTGACATAGTCATAGCTAAGGTCACAGCCCCATGCTTTGCCCTGGCCTGACCCCTCACCAACCCTGACCCGAATGATCACAGGATGGTTGACGAATTGAATACTTGCTGCCTCCCGATCGAACACGGTGGGATAATTGCCTTCTAGCACCAATAGCTCGTTGCTATTTTCAGTGCTGACAACCGATTTGCCCGCCAGTGGACTGATGCTAGCGTTGGCCTGTTGTACAAGATAGGCATTGGCTCCGGCCCGATCGAAGGCTAAGGGTTGTCCATTTTCCATCAGGCAAAACTCCCCTAACCAAATGCTAAGCTCCTCTTGGTTAAAGGGCACTCCGGCGCGTCCTGCCGCCCCCGCAATGCGTCCCCAGTTCGGATCCCGGCCAAAAATCGCAGACTTGGTTAGGGAAGATCCGGCGATCGTGCGGGCAATTTGTCGCGCCGCCGAATCACTGCTGGCCCCGGTCACTTGAACTTCGATCAAGCAGGTTGCCCCTTCCCCATCCCGCGCGATCGACTGCGCTAAATAGGTACAAACCTCCGTCAGCATGGCTTCCAATTTCTCTGCTTCCGGTCCCATTTCAGTGATGACCGGCGTGCGAGATTGGCCATTGGCTAGGGCGATCAGGGAATCATTGGTACTGGTATCCCCATCCACCGTGATTTGGTTGAAGCTCTTATCCGCCGCGCGATGGAGCATTTCCTGCCACAGGTGGGGAGCCACAGCCGCATCGCAGGTAATGAAAGCCAGCATCGTTGCCATATTGGGATGGATCATGCCGGAACCCTTGGCAATTCCCCCAATTCGCACGGGGCGATCGGCAATCCGAGTTTCCAGGGCGATCGACTTCGTAACTAAATCCGTGGTCGTAATCGCCTTGGCTGCACTATCGGATCCAGTTTCGCTCAGTGCTGCAACGACGTTGGGAATTCCCGATCGCAAGCCTTCCATCTTAATCCGCTGGCCAATCACGCCCGTCGAGGCCAACAGAACCGCGTTCGGTGAAATCTCTAGGGCTTGGGCCAGCAATTGCGCACTTTCGATCGCGTCTTCCAGACCCTGTTGCCCCGTGCCCGCATTAGCCTGTCCCGCATTACACAGAATGGCACGGGCGTAATGTTTCGCTTTGAGGCGTTGACGGCAGTAGTCCACACAGGCAGCCCTCACACAACTGGTGGTAAACACTCCCGCCGCGATCGCATCCACATCCGACACAATCAGTGCCAAATCAGGTAACCCTGAGGGTTTCAATCCGGCAGTAATCCCCGCAGCGCGAAAGCCTTTAGGAGCCGTTACTCCCCCTGTGATCATTTGCCAATCCGCCATTCCTACTTCTCCGCCTAAATCGCCTGAATCGCGATTATATCAGGGGCAAAGAAGACATGGGCCAAGGCAGTCAACTTTCCCAAACAATCAATTGCTTAAGCGCATCATCTCAGACTGTCGCGCAGCGTCTTGAGATGGAACTTTTTAGGGCATAATTATCGAATTCAAAGAAAAAAGGGAGGGTTGCTAGGGCAACTCCCCCTATCATCAGGGTGCATCTACTAGGCATAGTATGCCACATTCGGGGTGGGGGGTAACACCCCTCATCTTGAAAAATTCGAGAAGAATTTACTGAACTTTTGGTAAAGTTATTCCCAAAATCCGTAGTTTTTCGTATAGACGATCGCGCAGTTAGTTCCCCTATCTGATTTACACCGTTGAATGACGAGCCTAGCGAGGCCCTACGTTAAAAATTATTCCCCAAAAAAATAAGGAACTCACCCAACTTGGAGTTAGCGAACCCTAAGCTAGCTGAATGAGTTCCCTTTTATGGAATAGGCATTGGATCCAACTTATTTGCAGTTGCGCCACACAGCAACCAAAACCCCTTCGATTTCCACGTCGGATGCATTGACCTCGGTGATAGGGTAGGTTTCACGATCGGGGTTTCCAGGCATTAAAGTGACTTTCTTGCCTTTTTTCTGGTAGTACTTCAATGTGATTTTGCTTTCCACACGGGCTGCCACGATCGTGTCGTTTTTGATGGCTTTCGGATCGGTGACGGGTTGCATGATCACAATATCACCATCATCAATTAGCGCATCAATCATGCTGTGACCACGAACCTTTAAGGCAAAGTGTCCCGGCTTCATCATGATGTTGGAGAAGTCGAGATGCTCCACTTCCGTGTCATTAAAGGTTTCTACCAAGCTCGTTGCCGCGATCGCGCCAACCACTGGAATCCCCTTAGGTCGTGCGTGAAGCAGGCGAATGGTTCTTGCTTGACCCTCTTCCCAGGCAATGTAGCCCTTCTTTTTAAGATGATCCAGACGACTTTGTACCGGCGCTGGAGACCTGAGATCCATAGCCCGCATCATTTGTCGGATCGAAGGGGAGTGCTGATGCTCGTTGATGTACTCAGTCAGCCAGTCATAGAGTTCTTGCTGGGCTTCCGTCAAAGGCTCTAATCGTTCTAAAGGTTCCATAGCGGTTTGGGGTGAAATGCGTTTAGGGATAATAACCCACCATAGAACACTTGTATCCTAAAACATTTGCACTTGTCTAGGACTTTGTTAGAAAACTTTGCTAGTCCTTGAATATCCGTCCGCCCGCCGACAGGACTGGGGCAGAATAAGCCAGCATAAGTCCGATCTACAGGTCATGCCCCAGCATCCTTCCCCTGAAGGATCGTTGCTTTACATTGCTGAAACTGAATTTCCCCCTGAACTTACGGTAGAATCCATCAACTTAAATCAATCTTTATGATTGCGAAAAGTTGATTCTCCTAGGAGGAGTGTTTGTGGACACAAGTTTGTTGCTGTTCAACATTCTTAACCCGCCTGTCTTGTTCTTTTTCTCGGGGGTGCTGGCCAAGCTGGTGAAGTCGGATCTCGAAATCCCTGCACCCTTGCCGAAGCTATTTTCACTCTATCTACTCATGGCGATCGGCTTCAAAGGCGGCTACGAAATTGCGGAAAGTGGCTTTACTAACGAAATTGCCCTAACCTTGGCAACCTCCGTGGCCATGGCCTGCCTGATCCCAATCTACTCGTTTTTCATTCTGCGGCTCAGGTTAGATGTTTACAATGCAGCGGCGATCGCGGCAGCCTACGGATCCATTAGTGCGGTTACGTTTGTCACTGCAGGCTCCTTTTTGAACAAATTGGGCATCGACTTTGGCGGCCATATGGTTGCAGCCCTTGCCTTAATGGAATCTCCCGCAATTATTGTTGGGCTGCTGCTCGTTCGGATGCATGCGACTAAACCACAGGGATCGGAGTCGATGTCTTGGAAGGAACTCCTGCGGGAAGCTTTTCTAAATGGGTCCGTTTTCCTGCTGATGTGTAGCTTAGTGGTCGGCTTGCTGACTGGGGAAGCGGGCTGGAGCAAGATGAAACCTTTTGTGGAAGATTTATTTTACGGGGCTTTGGCCTTTTTTCTACTGGATATGGGGCTCGTTTCCGCAAAGCGCCTGAGTGATCTGCGCAAAGCCGGGTCCTTCGTGATTGCCTTCTCTGTTTTTATGCCAGTCTTCAATGCAGTCCTAGGAATTTTGATTGCCCGTTTCTTGGGAATGACCTTAGGGAATGCACTGTTATTTTCAGTACTTTGTGCCAGTGCATCCTATATTGCCGTTCCCGCCGCTATGCGGATGTCGGTACCGGAGGCCAATCCCAGCATTTACATTTCCATGGCTTTGGCCTTAACCTTCCCCTTTAACATTGTGGTAGGAATTCCCGTTTATCTAGAGATCATTAAACAGATTTGGGGAGTATAAACATGACAACGCCGGAAATCAAACAGGGAACTAAACCGGTCAAGCGAATTGAAATTGTTGTGCCAGCCGTTGAGCTACGCAAGATTTTAAAAGTGCTCGATCGTATTGGGGTCGGTTACAGCATTTTTCGCAATGTTATGGGCCGGGGGGATTGTGGTCAGTCGGTGGATGATTTTGACCTAGGCACCGATTTAGCCAATGATTACATCCTGACCCTTTGCGATCGCGATCAGGAAGAGAAGATTGTGGAGGGAATTCGACCACTCCTAGAACGCTATGGTGGGGTCTGCTGGACTTCCGATGCCAACTGGGTCATCCATACGCTGTCTTGCTAGTTAAAGCTTGAAATTAGCTAACCAACTTATTTTTAGTTACGTTTTTCAGTTGCGTTTGGGTCATTCATCACCCGTCGATAACGAGGGCGGCAGGGGCTGCCCCAACACACTTGCTGACTCGGCAGGGAAGTGAAAACGTTGCTGCGAGCTCCAACCACAGTATTTGCCCCGATCGTCACCCCCGGAGCAATAAAGCAATCCGCTGCAATCCAACTCCCGTTCCCGATCGTAATTTCTGCGGTTTGTAAACCAAAACTACGATCGGTCATATCATGGCTCCCTGTACAAAGGTAACTTTTTTGGGAAATGACACAGTGATTGCCAACGCGAATGGTATCTAAGCTGTACAAAACAACATCATCGCCAATCCAACTATAGTCACCAATTTCCACCTTCCAGGGATAGGTCAATCGGGCTGTGGGCCGAATTAACACCCCTTTCCCAATTTTGGCCCCAAAGCAACGCAGAACCCAGCAACGAAATCCACTGGCAGAATGTAAACTGAGGGGAAACGCGATCGCCTGCACCAGCCACCACAGCAAAATAAACCAGCTTGGTCGCCCGCGATCGAACCAAGATTGATCATAGGTGCGCAGATCAACCCAAGCAGGCATTTCGAGTGGAACAAGCTCGACGGGCTGGGCTGTCTCTTCTGCCATGGAATGAGTGGGTTGAGAGGGAGGGTTTGGGAGCATGGGAGGTTAAATGAGAGCGACAGGGCATGACTACCGTAGCCATGCCCTCATACATCACTTTTCACGGATCTTGTTCAATCGAGAACCTATGCTGGAGCCTAAGCTTCGGGTTGGGGCACAGGCGATAATGTCATCCGATCTGTGAGCGTATCGGTTTGATTCAAAACGCCTCCCAATTGCTCCAATTCAAATAGCTTAACGCCAATCTGATATTCATACTGGCTGAGCAAGCGGGCATAGGTATAGCCTGCTTGCCCGTCTAGAAATCCTAACCGTAGGATATAGAACAAAATGAACCGCAGCAAAGGTCTGAAGGGTAAGCGCACCCAGATCTTTTTAAGAAAACGCTTGCGCTGAACGGCTCCCCCAAACAAATTGGCCCCGATCGTGCCTGCGTGATCCTTGCCATTGCGCAAATTGTAATACACTTGAGCTTCCCAATTGGAGTAGCGGTTGTGGCGCTCTAACCAATGGTAAATATCCCGGAAGTCAATGTGGAGCATGTCATTTTTCAGATAGCCCACTTCCCCCTGCAACACAACGTGCTCGTGGACTTCGTTGTCCCCCGTATTGCGCATTCCTTCAGTCCCTAGGTTTTCGTAGCGACCTTGGGCATGTTGGAACAGGCGAAGATTCCAGTCAGGATATTTCCCGCCATAGCGAATCCACTTACCCAGGAAAAAGACTTTACGGTTGAGGTAATAGCCTTGAAACGCTGGATTCTGGATGGCTTCAGCAATTTCTTCCCACAATTCCGGGGTGATCCGCTCATCACAATCCACAATCAACACCCAGGGATTGCGAAAAGGTAGATTTTCCAAGGACCAATTTTTCTTTTTGGGATAGCGCCCATTGAACTGGAATTGCACCACCTGAGCGCCATAGCTTTCCGCAATTTCAACGCTCCGATCGCTGCTTTGCGAATCCACAACAAAGACTTCATCCGCCCGCGCCACACTTTGCAAACAAGCCGGTAAGTTGGCTTCTTCGTTCCGGGCCGGGATCAGGACAGAAACAGGAATTTTGGATGAATTAGACGGAGTTTTGGCGTGGGTCATAACCGTTAAAACTGAAGGACTGGCCTAAAGTGGAAAATTCGGCATGGGAAATCGTTGCCTTAGTGTGCCCCAGGGACCGTTGATTCGCTCGATCAGCCTGTAATTTTTGGCTGGTGCAACCTGTAATTTTTGGCTGGTAGGGCCGTCCCAGCCACGACCAGCCCCAAAAACGCTAATACTATAAAACGATCGAGACGGCCCTAGGGGAATCTCGATCGTGTAAACCCAGTGATCTTGTCGAACCTTTAACGGACTTGGAGCTAGCTGCCTGACTTCTCAGGGCTGAGGGTGTAGGTTTCCACTAAGTCGGCTTCCTTAATGGTCGATCGCGCCGTTGCTTGCTTAAAGAGTGCTTCGTATTGATTGAGCGCTTGTTCAAAGGAATAGCGTTCAAGGGCAAATTGTCGGCCCTGGTGTCCTAGTGTTTCGACCAATTGTGGATTCTGATAGAGCTGGAACAAAGTATTGGCAAGGGCTTCTGCATTTTCCGGCTCAACGACCACGCCACCGTGACTTTTTTCGATCGCCTTTGCTGCGCTACCTGTGCTGGGAACCGACGCCACAACCGCTCGACCACTGGCCAGTAAAACTTGGGTCTTGGATGGCATATTAAACGAAACGACATTGCGCTTTTGCACAATTAAACCCACATCTGCCGCAGATAACATTTCGGGTAATTTCTCCCGAGGTTGGAAGGGGAGTAGTTTAACGTTATCCGTCCCGTAATGATTGCACAATTCCTGTAATTTTGCGATCGCCTTCGATTCGCCCACAATCACAAACACAATCTCGCTCTGATGTTTGAGTTGGGCGGCTGCTTGAATAACCGTTTCCAGCCCTTGGGTGAGGGCTATATTGCCGGAATACATGACCACAAACTTGTCTTCGAGGCCATGGGCTTTGCGAAACGCATTATTAGTTTTGGGAAGGGGACGAATAAACTGCGTATCGACCCAATTGGGAATGCAGGTAATTTTGCTGGCTGATACGCCTTTGCCGACCAGATTATCAATAAAGCCATCCGCAATGACGCTGATCGTATGGGCCGATCGATAGGCGAATTTTTCAAGTTTTTCTAACACCTTAATCAGCGGTTGATTGCGCAGTAATCCCAAGTGAACCGCCGCTTCCGGTAAAATATCTTGCACGTTCAGCACGACTGGCGCATTATAAATCCATCCCAGTACCGTCGCAGGCACACACACGGGTAAGGGGGGAACGGTTAAAAGAATGACATCCGGTCGCCACCCTCGCAACGCTTGCACAAAACTTGTGAGCACAAAACTGCCATCAAGAAGAATGCGATCGAGGAGACTTGGACGAGGCTTGACCCAAATATAGCTGCGTTGAATGGTGACCCCGTTGCGTTCTTCAGTCAGGTAAAGCTTGTTGCGGTATCCCTCGTAAATTTGGCGTTGGGGATAGTTGGGCATACCAGTCACTACTCGAACTTCATGCCCCTTGCTCACAAGCCCTTCCGCCAACTCTGTCATCAATGGGGCAATCCCGATCGGCTCCGGGTAATAGTTGTAGGCGTAGATCAAAATTCGCATATTTGAGTGTCGCGCTGGCACAGAGAAGATTCATTCAGAAGGTTCCAGCTTCCTCAAAACTGAGGGAGCATCTGCCAGAAAACCGAGTCCCACTAAATCCAAGGAGATCATTGGTAGATTGAGAATCTAATGCCACAGTAGCGACAGACAAACTTTCCGGAAAAGACCCGAGGGGCTGAGTTCAGGGAATCTTTGTCTGATTCTAGACTGGCCTAAAGATTCTTTAAAGATTCCTCGTGATTTCTACGGGGCTACAGCAGCTTTCTAGGTAGCATTAATCACTTAATCCATAGATCAATGCGCTGGCCCGTACAGGCCCAGAAATATCATTCCATGGAGGTACGTGAGGTACTGTAGCCCAGTTTAACGAGGGGGTTTTAGGGCTTCCTCTGTGCAAACACTAAACTTACACCCGGCTAGATGACGGGGAATGATGAATCGCTGCGAATATTGCGGAATAGTCTTTGT
The DNA here is from genome assembly GCF_014697025.1 of Alkalinema sp. FACHB-956. NCBI lineage: Bacteria > Bacillati > Cyanobacteriota > Cyanophyceae > Leptolyngbyales > Leptolyngbyaceae > Alkalinema > Alkalinema sp. FACHB-956. The sequence continues at coordinate 167,293 of NZ_JACJRC010000005.1, forward strand.
CAGCCCAGCCTTGCTCGATCGCCGTTTGTAAAATTTGCTGCACCCCTGCCATCGCCTCTACTGAGAGCTGCTGCGATCGCGCCGTCTCAATGACTAGATTCATATCCTTGAGGAGGTGCTTGGTGGGGAAGTTTGGATTGTCATAATTCCCGTCCAGCATTCGTTGGAGCTTTTTATCAAACGTAGGCGCATAGAGGGCGCTCTGCCGCAGGATATCCATAAAGGCTGACACATCTCCCCCCGTCTGTTGAACCAAGGCTAAACTCAGCGCAAAGGCGGAGGTTAATGAGCCAATCAACTGATTCAATGCCAGTTTGAGGGTGGAAGCGCTGCCGACGGGGCCAATTAGCCGAGGGGATGCCCCCAGGGCTTGCAGGATGGGTAGGCAGCGATCAAAGGATTGGGGTTCCGCCCCCACCATGACCAGCAGCGTACCCTTTTGGGCTTCCGGAATGCTGCCTAATACGGGGGCTTCTAGGTAATCTCCCCCGATGGACAAAATTTGATCCCGAATTTCTAAGCTATCCGCTGGGGCGATCGTGCCCATTTGAATCACGGTTTTGCCCGCCAAACCGGGACGATTTTCGGGGGTCAGTAATGTGGCATGGATGGCCGCTGCATCCGTCAGCATTAAAATTAGGTAATCCGCATCGGCGATCGCTGCTTGGGGAGACGGGGCAATTTGGGCACCCGCTTGCTGCAACGGCACGACCTTTTCCGCAGTGCGATTGTAGGCAATTACCGAATGTCCAACTTCTAGCAAACGCTGGGCCATCGGTAATCCCATCAAGCCTGTCCCAAAAATTCCCAGTTGCATTTCGATTCCGCTCCCTTGTCGTGACCGTAATTAGCCTACTACGGGAATTTGCGTTCTCGAAATCTGAAAAATTAGCCTAACCGGGCAAGCTGACCTACCGCGACTCCTGATGGTTCAGTTGACGACCCAATGCCGTAGCCAGGTCTGGATATCCTGCATCAATCAAGGCTTTGTCACGAATGCGGCAGGAGTCACACAGTCCGCAAGGTTCGCTTCCCCCTTGGTAGCAAGACCAGGTTTGAGCGATCGGAACCCCCAATTTCACGGCGCGATGCACAATATCAACTTTGCTGTCTAGAACTAATGGAGCTACCAACCGAGGGGCATGGCCTTCTAATCCTGCTTTAGACGACAGTTGGGCTAATCTTTCAAACGCCGCTAGATAGTCGGGCCGACAGTCGGGATAGCCAGAATAATCCACGGCATTAATGCCTAGGTAAATCGCCTCTGCTTGTTTGGCTTCTGCCAGAGCAAGGGCGATCGCGATGAAGACCGTATTGCGACCGGGGACATAGGTGGAGGGAATCACATCCGATTGGACGCCTTCGGTGGGAATCTCAATTTGCCGATCGGTCAATGCTGATCCGCCCCACTGGGACAGATTCACATCTAAAATAAAGTGTTCACTCAGGTTCAATGCTGCAACAAGGTCTCGGGCGGCTTGGAGTTCGCGATCGTGGCGTTGACCGTAGTAGAGCGACAGGGCAATCACTTCGTAGCCATCGGCGATCGCTTGGGCCGCAGAAGTTGCAGAATCTAAGCCACCGGATAAGAGAACCACCGCTTTTTTCACAGGCACTTGCCTCCCGTTCACAACACAAAAGTCACAGAACAAACAAAAGAATTTATCATAAAAGCTACATTCACAGCGTTAGTCTAATCACACGAAAATAATTGCTAGATGGAGGAATGCTCCATGAGCGCCTCGACCGCCGATCGTGGGTAGAGTAACGTCCGACGATGACTCGATTCTCGAGGTTCAATGCCGGCTTGTTGCAAGCGCAGGGTGGCCGCTTGGGGTTTGCATTGTAATATCCGCGCAACTTCCGCGAGGGGTAACCACTGTTGCCCAAATCGTTCGAGCAAAACCCTATCCTCGGTATCCAAGATCTCCGTCAGCAGTCGCTGGGCCAATAGCCAGCAAGCTAGGGCATCCGCTGCCGCCCGATGCGATTGACCGACCGTAAAACCAAAATGTTTGACTAAATCCGGTAAGCTGCGCGAGGGCAAGTCCGGCAGCATTAATCGCGCCAGTTGCAGGGTACAAAAACGCTCTTGCTTAAATTTAGAGAAATCAATTTGACAATGGCGCAGCTCTGCTTTGAGAAATGCATAGTCAAACTCTAAATTATGGCAGGTGAGAATTCCAGGTTGGAGCCACGGCCAATACTGCGGCCATAGCTCGCTCGCGAGCGGGGCATTATCCACCATCGTTTGGCGAATGCCGGTCAATTGGACAATGAACTCAGGAATCTGGGTTTGGCTATTCATTAAACTGGTTTGCTGGAAGGTGATGCCTGTTTTGAGATTGGCATGAATTACCGCAATTTCTGTCACCCTTGCTTGGGGCGGCTTATAACCCGTGGTTTCCAGGTCAACGATCGTCAAATCTTGCTGGGCAATGTGGCGATAAAAGGTAAGCAGATCGGTGGATAGCATGGTTGGAGTCTAAACAAATAAAAGACGTGCCAATGACACGCCTTTTGATTCCGAATTAATCTAGGTTAACCGATGCAGAGCGCACCGATTGCCGATTGCTGATTATTTTTTCAACACAGGACGGGGTACGTTCCCGCGATCTGCATTGTTTCTAGGCCGACGATCGCCTCCGCGATCGCTACGTCCCCGGACACCACTCCCACGTCGATCGTCGGAGCGGAAACGGCGGCTTCCACCCCCCCCATTGCGCATTGGGCGATCAGCAGCCAATTCTTCCGGGGTCGGATCTGCCGACGCATTCATCCAGTTAGGACGGGTCTTGTCGTAGTAGAGTTGTAAGGCTGCAGCTGCGATCGCATGGGTTTCGTAACCCTCTTCCGACAACTGGGAGACGATCGGCAGGAAGGAAGCCATCCGCTCACCCGCCACGGCTTCCGCCAGTTGGGTTTTCAGTTTTTCAAGATGCTTCGCCTCAATTTCCGCACGGGTGGGGACATTGCGAATATCTAGCTTCTGGCGAATATGGTTCTCAATGTCGCGCAGTTTCCGCTTATCGAGGGGATGGACGAGGGAGAGAGCTGTCCCTTCTTTACCCGCCCGACCCGTCCGACCAATCCGGTGCACGTAGTTATCTACACTGTCCGGCAGATCGTAGTTGATAACATGGGTCAGGTCATCGACGTGAATCCCACGGGCTGCGATATCCGTTGCGACAATCCAACGAACTTGGCGTTGCTTAAACCGCAGTAAGAGGCGTTCCCGCTGGCTTTGGGTCAGGTCACCATGGTACTCATCCACGCTGTGCCCTGCGGCTTGCAGTTGGCTGGTCAGTTCTGCTGCCGCCTTCCGAGTCCGGACAAAGATGATTGCGGATTCTGGATCTTCCAATTCCAACACCGGCTGCAACGATCGCGACTTCGTCCAACCCCGTGGCACCATATAGACCACTTGATTAATCCGGGAGGGCGCAGCCTTGGGCTGTTCGATCGTCACGTTGACCGGAGAGCGCAGGAACTTCGCAACTAGCTTGCGGATAGAAGGATCCATCGTCGCAGAGAAGAAGGCGGTTTGCCGTTCGCTGGGGGCTTGGCTGAGGATTTTCTCCACATCCTGAATAAAGCCCATGTTCAGCATTTCGTCTGCTTCGTCCAGAACGAACCAGCTAATTTGATCGAGCTTTAGGTCGCCCCGGTTCATCAGGTCAATGACCCGACCCGGCGTACCTACCACAATTTGCACGCCCCGTTGCAGTCGAGAGATTTGTAAATCGATCGACTGACCACCGTAGATGGGAAGAATCCGGACCCGACGATCGTCTGCAAAGCCACGGACTGCGGCACAGACTTGCACCGCAAGTTCACGGGTAGGGGTCAAAATCAAGGCTTGGACAGCATGGTTACGGGGATCAATCCGTTCCAGGATCGGCAGGGAAAACGCCGCTGTCTTACCCGTTCCCGTTTGCGCTAATCCCATCACATCGCGACCGGCTAGCAGTTGAGGAATCGCCTGAGCCTGAATGGGCGTCGGGTTTGAAAATCCCTGCTGCTCCAGAAATTGAACGCGAGCTTCAGAGAGTCCAAGGCTTTGAAACGAAAGAGTCGTCATCAGATTTCCTAAAAACAAAGAAGGTTAGGCAAACGGGTGCGCGATGACCGCTAGGCGCGACCTGATTTACGCACCAATCCCAAATTTTTTAATGGGAAAGGAAAAAATTGAGAAACTACCGAGCCAGCACGGCTTGGTGCGAAACCAAATCGGCGGCAGTGGCAATATGTCCATAGAGATCGTAGACATCTGCATCATCAATGCGTACAGGCACTAGAGATCCTAGGGATGCCTCGCCCTGCACGTACACTAAACCATCCACTTCCGGAGCAAAGCGAGCCGATCGACCCACTAATTCTCCGGTTTCAGGATTTTCTTGCTCAATCAACACATCTACAACTCGGCCAATTTCCGATCGGTTGCGCCGTAGGGAAATCGGTTGTTGCAGTTGCATTAGCTCATCTCGCCTTGCATCCATCACTGCTTGGGGCACTGGATTCGGCAAGTCGTAGGCAGGCGTCCCTTCTTCCGCAGAAAAAGTAAACACACCCACGTGATCAAACTCGTGGCGTTGGACAAACTGCTTCAGATGCTCGAAGTGTTCATCCGTTTCCCCAGGGAAGCCGACGATAAAGGTCGTCCGCATGACAGCGTTGGGAATGGCTTCCTTGATACGCTCGATAATGCCATCGTTCACTCGACCTTGCCAGGGACGATTCATCGATCGCAGAACCTCCGGGTGGGAATGTTGCAGCGGCAAATCGAGATAGGGCAGCACATTGGGGGTTTCCCGAATGGCCTCAATCACCTTGGGGGTCAACCCGGTGGGGTAGGCATAGTGCATCCGAATCCAAGGGATGTCTACCTTCCCTAGGGCTCGCAGCAGTTCCGCTAATTTCGGTTCACCATAGATATCCAGACCATAGTTGGTTGTGATCTGAGAAATGAGAATGGCTTCCTGCACCCCTTGGGCTGCTAAAGCTTCCACCTCTGCAACGATCGACTCAATGGTTCGGGAACGTTGTTTGCCGCGCAGGTGGGGAATGATGCAAAAGGCGCATCCGTAGTCACAACCTTCCGCAACCCGTACGTAGGCAACTCCCTCTGTGGTGGTGCGATAACGGGGTGTGGTTTCATCGGCAATGTAGGTTGGCTCTAGGGAAACCTCTTTGACGCGCTCCCCTGCTTCAGCCCGATGAATCACATCCACAATCTTGTGATAATCCCCAGTACCCACTAGGGCGACAGCCTCGGGCAATTCTTCCAACAACTGATCCTGGAAGTGTTGAGCCATGCAGCCCGTAATCACAATTTTTTTATTAGCTTCTGCAAGTTCAACCAAGGTGCGAACCGACTCTTCCCGAGCCGCTTGGATGAAACTACAGGTGTTAACAATAACGTAATCCGCTAAGGCTTCGTTAGCATCCACATGATAACCCGCTTGAACCAGCAGACCCAACATGTGTTCGGTATCAACTCGATTTTTTTCACATCCCAAGTGGGAAACGGCGATCGTTGGCTTATTGCCCATGTATTCAGCTTATGCTCGATGAGTAAACGAAAGGAATAGAAGGTGGTGTATGCCACTGCGATCGCGCCCCAAAACGGTCTAACCTTCCGTATCATCACCCTCCGGAAACTCTTCGGGTGCATAGCCGCAATCGCTGTATAAATCGGCCCAGAACACTCTAACGCATCAACGTGCACTAGAGCATGCCTTAGAGAGGCCGTGTTGTTTCCTATCCTAGACGCAATTGTGAATTATTACAATCTGTTACACACAATTTAGATCAAAATACAGCCTCAGCCACTGCCCCATTAAGGAAATTTGCTCTCTCAAAGCACTCTGTCAGCAAACAATAACAGCACACAACAATTGAAAAACCAGTGTTGTTTTGCGGAGACTACGGGAGAAGTTCTATGAAGAAATTTGAAATTTTCTATGTGCATCCGTATTTTTTTGGGCACTCTGACCCTAGCGAATGTTCCAGATTGACACACACTTTGGAGCACGATCGGGAATTTGTGGGTTTGCAGATCTGAATGATTCCGCATTATCCCGACGCAAGAAGCCCGTTGAGCGACACGGAGTGGATCCTGAGTTTACTGAAATCACCGACATCATGACTGAAGATCCCGTTCTGAACATTAAGTTCTGAGCATTGCTGATCATGAAAGTCAGGAATGTATTGAAGTCGTGAATGTTAAGTACTGTGCTTTGAACTGAAGGCTGAGAGATCAAAAATCATGCAGACATCGAAACCATTGGCTCAAGTTGCTGCAATGATCCCCTGGATGGTGATGAGCGGATTGGGGGTCAGTGTTTCCGCAGTTGCGCAAACAACCCAGCCGGAATCTCAGACTGCTCACCCGATTACCCAAAATCCAGTCCCGACGGACTTCAGTTCAAACACCCATTCTATTTTTGAGCAGATTGAAGCCCTCGGAACAGAGACCGCTACCCCGATCGCGGGGATGGAGCAGGTGACTGCAACGGCCCAATTAACGGATGTCCAGCCCCAGGACTGGGCTTTTCAAGCGTTGCAATCGCTAGTGGAACGCTATGGATGTATTGCAGGCTATCCCGATCGCACCTTTCGAGGTAACCAAGCGCTAACACGCTACGAGTTTGCCGCTGGCTTGAATGCTTGCATGGATCGCGTGAGTGAATTGGTGAATGCTGCCACCGACTCCTTGGCACAAAAGGAAGATTTAGTAACCCTGCAAAAGCTACAGGAAACCTTTGCTGCGGAGTTAGCAACCCTGCGGGGGCGCGTTGATGGCTTAGAAAGCCGAACTGCCACCTTGGAGAAGCAGCAGTTTTCCACCACCACGAAATTGATGGGGATCACGATCGTGGGATTTCAGGGAACTAGCGAAAATACGGCGCGGCGCGGTGGACAAGCAACTCGAGACACCAGTACCAACGTCAATCTCATCAACTGGAACTATCTCATCCTCAACACTGCCTTTAGTCCCACCAGTGTCTTAACCACCAGTTTGCTCAACATTAATGGCAACGGGGGACCGAAGGGATCATTTGTCCGATCGATCAATGACGATCGGGTGGGGTATGACTTTTTTGATGTGCCTGGTTTGCAGCTTTTCGATCTGAATTACCGCTTCTTGGTGGGCAATAAATTGGCTGGCTTTGTGGGCACGGAAGGCATCTATACCTATGCAGCCTTCCGAGGCCCCAACCGAGTTGAAAGTGCTGCCACCGGGCCGATTTCCCTCTTTGCCCAGCGAAATCCCATCCTCAATCTGGGTTTAGGTCGCGGGGGGGCAGGGTTTGACTGGCAATTTGCTAAACGGGCCAGCTTGCAAGGGGTCTATCACACCAATATTCCGGGTGTGTTTCCCAGTGCATCCGGCCCCAAAGGTCACAACACCTTCGGATTTCAGTTGGCGCTCACCCCGATCGATCCCCTGGATATCAATATTTACTACGTCAATAACTATGCACCTGATGGCATTCCCCTCGGGTTTGTTGGGGATGATATTCTGACTGCGCCCAATCTCACCACAGGTAACTTTCCCCCCCTGTCCACCCATGCGATCGGCACTAGTGTGAACTGGCAAGTCTCGCCCAAACTGTCCGTCGGTGGCTGGTTTGGCTATACCAACTCCCATATTCCGGGGCAGTCCGGCAATGTGGAAACCACAAATTACATGGCGTATCTGAACTTCCCAGATTTGTTTGGCAAGGGCAATCTGGGGGGAATTTATGTCGGCCAACCCCCCAAAATTGTCAGCAGCAATTTACCGATCGGGAGCAATTATCCCGATTTCCTGACAACAGGTGCAGGACGGGCGGGCGGACAACCGGGAACCAGTACCCATGTGGAAGTGTTCTATCGCTGGCAGGTCAACGATCGCATCAGCATCACGCCAGGATTCTTTGTGGTTTTCCAACCGGGACATTCTCCAGATAGTGACCCGATCGCTGTTGGTGCCCTGCGCACAGCTTTTACTTGGTAGAAGTTTTACTTGGTAGAAGACGCCATCCCCAATCCCACGCTCCGTAGATTTGCTGCGTAAATTTACGGGAAGTTTGCCTCTGTTGAAGTGACTTCAACGATTCTCAAGTCACCTCAACGAATCCCGATAAATGGATGGATCATCTCAATCTAGCCTCCATCCAAGTGTTATCAAACCTACACTGGGGCACTTTCAGCAGAGACTGGGGTACTTGCGACTGCGGGTGGCACCCGATGACTGGATACCTTACAAAACTTCAAGACGCGACCCTGCCGGATTCCGTGAAAGTTCGCTTATGGGATCTTGAGCACACTGGCTAGACTTTCCATAGATTGGGTGTCGCAGGGCTCAATGGCCGCTAATACTTTCTACTGTAGCTATGAATTGAAAGCGTGACTTCACCCCAACGGGTTACCGGGTTACCTACAGCTTTTTGGACAGGCTTTCTATCCATTCATAAACGCGGTCATTTGCCAGCGATCGGTTGCTCTGAATATGCAAATTGGAAAGTTTCAACATCATGATGAAATTAATGCCTTGTGCCGTTGTGGCAGGTGTCGTGGGCTGTGTTGTGCTGGGGAGTGCACCTGCTAAGGCCGAGAATTTAATAACCGAGGAATTGCGATCGACTCCCTCTTCGCAGCTTGTAGCTGAGGAGTCTAATAATCCCCCCCAATCCGCCACAGAAAATCTGAACCGTCAAGAACAACTGCCTTCAGGTCGATCGGAGACGCAGGTGGAAGTCGCTCAAGCTGAGGCTGAGACTCCGGTCAATGCTCCCGCTGCAAAACCCGCTAGTGTGCGGATTCCGATGATGAGTCGGATTTTTCCTTGCCCGTCTATGATGCAGTAGTTATTGAATCTACCCCGTCAACTTGACTTCATCCTCTAGGACTTCAATTCGTCCTAGAGGATTTTTTATACGCCTAATGCTATCTAAAGGATGAGCGATCGGGGGTGCCTTGAAAACCTGCAAAACCCTAGCGGAAAACCGGGGTATACTAGAGTTAATCATTTTGTAGTTGCCGAACGGGCTTAGCTTCAACTGTGGAACTGTCCTGTAAAAGTGAGTATGCGCTCCTAGCCCTACTGGAACTTGCTATTCGCTACCAGAGTAGTGAGCCCCTGCAAATTCGCCAAATTTCAGCCCAGCAAAATATTCCCGATCGCTACCTAGAGCAATTACTAGCGACATTGCGCCGAGGTGGCATTGTGAAGTCTCAACGGGGCGCAAAGGGGGGCTATCTGTTAGCGCGGGAACCCTGGAAAATTTCCCTATTCGATGTGTTGAATTGTCTAGAAGGTGTGGAAGCTCGGGACGATGAGGGCGATCGGGAAGGTAACGCCAATAGGACACTAGAAAATAAGGTTGTGGATGAAATTTGGCAGGAAGCCTGCCAAGCGGCCCATGCCGTTCTCCAAAACTACACCCTCCAAGAACTCATCGATCGCCGGGACGCCTGCCGGCAGCTGGATTTGATGTACTACATCTAGCTAGTTCGATGCATCCTTGGTTAGTCAATTTTCGTCTTAGTCAAAATTTTGTCTCAGTCGATCTGCGGCTAATCAAGCTTCGAGTTGCGATCGGTCAAGGGATCGGTTAATCGGTATTACACCCGAGTCGAATATTTCAGCGAAAACCATTATGCACATTGCCCAAAATATTACCCAACTCATCGGTCGGACTCCCCTAGTGCGGCTCAATCGCATTCCCCAAGCGGAGGGCTGCGTTGCTGAAATCGTCGTTAAGTTAGAAAGTATGAATCCCTCGTCTTCCGTGAAGGATCGCATTGGGATCAGCATGATTGAAGCCGCAGAACGGGAGGGGCTAATTACACCAGGTAAAACGATACTGGTGGAACCCACGTCAGGTAATACGGGCATCGCCTTGGCCATGTCAGCCGCCGCCAAGGGCTACCGTTTGATTCTGACAATGCCAGAGACGATGAGTGCAGAAAGACGGGCCATGTTGCGGGCCTATGGAGCCGAGTTGGAGCTGACTCCCGGCATTGAAGGTATGGCAGGTTGTATTCAACGGGCCCAAAAAATTGTGGATACGACCCCCAATGCCTACATGCTGCAACAATTTCGCAACCCAGCGAATCCAGCCATCCATCGCCGCACGACCGCAGAAGAAATTTGGGCAGACACCGATGGGCAGGTGGATTTCCTGATTGCTGGGGTTGGGACAGGCGGCACCTTAACGGGCGTTGCAGAGGTGATTAAACAGCGAAATCCTAAGTTTCAGGCGATCGCGGTGGAACCCCTGAATAGTCCTGTGCTTTCTGGCGGTAAACCAGGGCCCCATAAGATTCAAGGGATTGGTGCGGGCTTTATTCCCCCCGTTTTGAACACTGCCTTAATTGATGAAGTGATTCAAGTGGCCGATGAAACCGCGATCGCGTTTAGCCGTCGTCTGGCCCGCGAGGAGGGTTTGCTTTCCGGTATTTCTACCGGAGCTGCCCTCAAAGCAGCCCTGGAAATTGGTCAACGCCCAGAAAATGCTGGCAAATTAATCGTGATGATTCAACCCAGTTTTGGAGAGCGCTATCTGAGTACGCCCCTCTTCCAAGACCCCGAATTTTTGCCTAATGGTTAACCCATTCCCGGCTAATCCTATTTCCGGCTAATCCCATCCCCATTTTATGATCCGGGTAGGGAGGAGAGAGGGATTGCAGGGCAGGAGCAGCAATCGTCCAGGGTAAAATGGGGTCATGGCGACCTCTTCTACCCATTACGACACGCTTGAATTGCCGCCGACGGCTACCCAAGACGAAATTAAGCAAGCTTATCGACGGCTTGCGAAAAAATTTCATCCCGATCGCAATTCCACTGCGGCTTGCCAGGAGACTTTTCAGCGACTGAGTGCAGCCTATGAGGTATTGGCCGATCCGCTTTCCCGTCGATCCTATGACCAGCAATTGCGCTATGTCCCAACGGTCGATTTTTCCGATCGGCAGACGCGATCGGCAGACGCTCAAGCATCCTATCGCCAACAACGCCAAGCTGAGAAAGATAGTGATGAGCAACTGCGGCAGTGGCTGAATCGAGTATATACTCCGGTGAATCGGCACCTGAACCACATCATCAAGCCCCTTCGGGGACAGATCAAGGAGCTTTCAGCAGATCCGTTCGATGATGAATTAATGGCAGCGTTTCAAGCCTATATCGAAACGAGTCGATCGACCTTAGATAAGTCCCAAACCGTCTTCAAATCCATCCCCAATCCGCCCATGACAGCGGGTGCTGCCGCCCATTTGTACTACTGCATGAACCAGTTGGGCGACGCCCTAGACGAATTGGAATACTTCAGCCACAACTATGACGAAACATACCTACATACCGGGTATGAAATGTTTCGAATTGCTGAGGGATTGCGTAAAGACGCGCAGGCCGCTGTCAGAAGCCTTCGACCATAATTGTCCATAACTTACATACCTGTGCATGAAGTCATTGCGCATGCATTAACTGTGCATGAATTATGCATGGGGCAGTGCAGCCATTGTTTGCTACAAGCAGAAATGGCTCTTCGAGATCTGGAAAACTCGATCGAAACATTGTGGATCTCAGTGTGGATTTCAGTGCGTCCTTGTCATCTGCCCTCCACCACCTTCAACTTCTGAGTTGGCGCTTACTCAGGGAGATTGAGGCACGATCGATCGACATGATGCAGCCAAATGCTGCACCAGAATTAAGCAGAGATACGCCGATATGTCATGGGAATCTGATGATCTTTACCAGAAAAACATCAAAAATCTGATAAAGTACCCGACTTTTTTCCAGGTTAATGCTAGGTTAAATATAGGTTAAGCAAATAAGAGTTCAATCCTTGCTGAAAGGGGAGACCACTTGATGGAGCAAAAACTGACGTCCTAAATGTTGATGAATGTTGATAAAACAATTCATCCCCTAGGAATAAGGTGAAGCAGACATAGTCAATGTCAATCACTCAATGAGAGAAGGCGGTTAAAAAGATGTCTGATAAGTTTGACTTTATTAATCCTCGTAGCCGGTACCGAGGCCAAGTCAAGCCGGAAAACCTTGTATTTAATGCAAATCTTCAAGAGTTTGCTCAACGAGTGATGACGATTTCAAATCTTGAAACCGGGGGCAAAATCTCTCCAGAGCAGTCCTACGAGCAAATCAAGCTTCTGTGGAAAGAATTAAAGCGCAGCAAAAAAGCCCTTGGCATTGGCAATAATTCTCCTTTCAACGGAGGATCTGCGGAGGCAAGTTAATGGATTCGGCCATTTCACTGGTTGTTGGACTCTTGAATAGATTCAGCCAACTAGATTTGTGAATCCAGAAGAGGCGCTCAAGTAGGCTGATTGTTCAGCGGTCTTGAGCGCCTCTTCCTTTGTCATGAGTGCGGTATTTACCAGTGTCGTGATTACGGTATCTATCAACACGGTATCTATCAACGTAGTTAAAACGTAGTTAAACCGCGATCGGAACTTTGCCAATCACCTGTTCGTAGTACCCCTGAAGTTGACGGGTAGCGGCAGACCAACTCCAGCGCTCTGCCTCAGTTCGAGCGTTCTGGCGTAGAAGATTACGCTCTTGGGGATTGGCGAATAACCGTTGAGTTGCTTTGATGGCCCCTGCTTCATCCTGGGGTTCAAAGAGAAAGCCGTTGACTCCGTCCGTCACGATATCAGGGATGCCACCGGAATTGGCGGCAATGACAGGACACCCTGCGGCCATTGCTTCTAGGAGTACCAGTCCTAAGGTTTCTGTACGGGAAGGGAAAATAAAGGCATCAGCAGACGCATAGGCAGAACCCAGTTCTTTCCCTTGTAGATAACCGACAAAATGGGTGCGGGTGCCTGCAAAGTGAGCTTCCAAATTTTTACGATTGGGGCCATCCCCCACAAGGGCTAACCGGGCGTTTGGAATAGCTTCTAGGACGGGTTTAATGCGATCTATTTCCTTCTCTGCTCCTAGGCGGCCCACGTAGAGTAACAGCGGATCCTCAGGATGGCCTTGGGAGAGATGGTGGCGCATCTGCTGACTCATCAAGCTGGGTTCGAAGGTTTCGGTATCCACTCCCCGCTGCCAGAGATCCACTCGCTCAATGCCGCGTTCGACTAATGCTTCTACCATAGCTGTGGAAGTACACAGATTCAGCCGCGCCTGATTATGGGTCAATTTCAGGAGTTCCCAGAGTACCGGTTCCAATAGCCCCAAGCCATAGTGCTCCAAATATTTCGGGAGATGGGTATGGTAGGACGCCATTAAAGGAACGTTATGGGCCTTGGCATAGAGCACGCCCCCCACGCCTAAAATTGCGGGATTAACCACATGGATGATGTCCGGCTGAAATTGTTTGAGCGCTTCTCCGATCGCCGGTCTGGGAAAAGCCATTTTCAATTCTGGATACCAAGGTAAGGGATAACCCGAGACACCATAAATCCGTGCCCCTTGATATTCCGTTAACCCACCATCTGGACAAAACACCATCACCTCATTGCCCAAACGTTGGAGATGCTCAACGGTATGCTTGAGGCGAGTCACAATACCGTCTACTTTGGGCAGAAAGGTTTCGGTAAATAGGGCAATTTTCATCATCACTGATCAAGGTTCAAAGGATTTGGAAGAATGGGGCAGTCCACAAAGGCCATGGATCCCGATCGTAACCATTGTCCAACCCAGCAAAACTCCCACCCCTTCAGCAAAGCAATTGATGCGATGGCGATCTTCAGCAGCCTTGGCAAGCAATACCTGCTGAACGGTAGGCTTACCATCCGCGATCGTGGAAAGGCGAGTGACTGCCCGATCTAATTCCTGCCAATCCAGCAATAGATTGTGGGCGCTATACCCGGTTAAACCCAATCCTGGGGCGATCGTGGTTGTGCAGATGAGAGCAATGCGTATGATAGGGTTCATCGGATTTGGGATAGCTACAACGACCGAAGGGTCATGCTCAATAGCTACCCCATCAATCCAGTGAACTCCGTTATTTCCACTTCACTTTGGGCAGAATTTCATTCATATCTACCCGATGCTTGTACTTCGTGGCAAAGTTCAGCAGGGAATCTAGGAGCGAATCCGAAAGATAGTGGGGCTGAAGGCCCAGATCGATCAACTTCGTATTCTTCGCGTTGAAGTAATGTTCTTCTTTCTCAACGCGAGGATTTTCCAAGTGATTAATTTCCACCTTCAAGCCCAGGGTTGCGCCAGCCTTTTGCACCATGGTCGCCAAATCACTGATGCTAAAGAGTTCGGTGAATTGGTTGAATACTCGGAATTCACCAGGTTCTGCTGGATTGTTGATGGCGATTTCCACACAGCGCACAGTGTCACGAATATCTAGGAATCCACGGGTTTGGCCGCCTTTTCCATAAACCGTGAGGGGGTGGTCAATGGCCGCTTGGATACAGAAGCGGTTGAGGGCAGTACCATAGATGCCGTCATAGTCCAAACGGTTGATCAACAACTCGTCCATGCCGGTTTCTTCCGTTAACACGCCATAGACGACGCCTTGGTTCAAGTCCGTGGCCCGGAGTCCCCATACACGGCAAGCAAAGTGAATGTTGTGGGAATCGTGAACTTTGCTGAGGTGGTAGAACGATCCGGGTTGCTTGGGATAGGGCAGGGTATCTTTGCGACCGTTGTGTTCGATCGTGATGTAGCCCTCTTCAATGTCGATGTTGGGAGTGCCATACTCACCCATGGTGCCTAACTTAACCAGGTGGCAATCGGGGAAGTGTTCTTTAATGGCGTAAAGAATATTCAGGTTGCCGATGACGTTGTTGCTTTGAGTCAATACGGCATGTTCCCGATCGATCATAGAGAAGGGAGCCGAACGTTGTTCACCAAAGTGGACAATAGCCTCTGGCTGAAAGTCAAGGAGGGATTTAATCAGAAAGTCGTAGTTGCAGATGTCACCAATGTACAAATCAATGGTTTTGCCAGTGATATCTTTCCAGCGTTGGATGCGTTGTTGAATCGGTGCGATCGGGGTGAGCGTATCAATTTGCAGTTCGTTATCCCAATGTCGTCGGATCAAGCTATCGAGGATTCCAACTTCATGACCTTGATTGGAGAGATACAGAGCGGTTGCCCATCCACAATAGCCGTCGCCACCAATAACTAAGACTTTCATCGCGTTTTGTCTTGCTTGCTGATACTTTTGCCAAATCTACCAGGTTTGGGGATCTTTAGCCATGGCAAATGAGGGGGAAAACTCAGGAAAAAAACGGATCTCAAAAAAGGGGTAAAGGTCAATTTAAGAGGGTTAAGAAACCCTCTAACCACGGTTTAAAAATTCCTCGTTTTAAGAGGTTTGAAGGATAGATTATCCAGCCTCATCGATCGAGAGTACGACCAGGAAAACGCGAACGGATAAACGCAGATACCAACACAGATACAGCTACCAAGACTTGTCTAACAAAGAACTTGTCTAACACAAGGTGGGGAACTCCGCCAAGCGCCGATTCACCAGCAGATTACTGTACATCGAATTCACTCGAAAATTCACTCACCAACGAGATTTTGGCACTGAGCCATCCCCTATCATTTTGCACATCACTGTTGCTTACAGAAAAGGGTGATGACAGAAAAGGCATTGAAGTCTAATCAAAAAATTAGATTCCAATGCCCTAAAACATAATCTTGGCTAATCCAAACCTCGCAAACTGGACTCAAGGCAGCCCAGTAATCGTGAACCTTTCACCCAGGTTAGCCTTGCATCGAGGTCAGCCTGTTCCCTAAGAAGCAACTTTGGCGGTGACCCGTTGGCGAGTCGCTCGAGTTTTGGTGGGAGCCCCGATCGGATCATCCTGGGGGGTATCGGGCGTTTGCATCAAGAAGACGAGCAACGGACTGCTTTGGACTTCACGACGTAGGGTTCGCTGGACTTCCCGTTCGACGTGGTATTGCAAGCCCACCCAGTCAATATCCAATTTGCCCCCGTCCTTAATGGGTCGAGCATACTCACTCCAGCGATCGCCCAGAACATGCTCGATGCTGTTTTGGATTTTAGCCTGTAAAATTTCGCGGCTTAAGGTGGTGACCACACCCCGTAGGTGGACTTCCGGCTTGGTCATCAGTTTGCCGTTCCAATTGACGGTAGCCGCCACGGTGACCACACCATCCCCTGCCAAGTGTTGCCGCTCCTTCAAAACTTTGTCATCGACAACACCCGATCGAGAGGTATCCATTAACTCAATCCCCGCTGGTACCCGATCGCCCTTACGAATGGCATCCTTGGTCAGTTCAACAGTATCACCGTTATCAATGATGACCATATTTTCCGCAGGTATCCCCATGGACTGTGCCGTTTGGGAGTGCTTGACCAACATCCGGTGCTCACCATGGACGGGTAGGAAAAAGCGGGGCTTGGTCAGGGCTAACATCAGTTTTTGGTCTTCTTGGCAGGCGTGGCCGGAAACGTGGATTCCCGCCTCTTTTCCGTAAACCACCTTGGCACCCTGCATCATCAGCTTGTCGATCGTATTGACCACGGCGATCGTGTTACCCGGAATCGGATTCGCTGAGAAAACAACGGTATCGCCTTGCCGCACTTTAATTTGGCGGTGTTCCTGATTGGCGATTCGGGTTAGGGCAGACATGGGTTCGCCCTGGGAGCCCGTGGTTAAAATCACCAGTTTGTTATCAGGCATTTTGGAGGCCATATTCAGCGGCACCAAGGTATCATCCTTGCACTTGATATACCCCAAGGTGCGGGCATGGGCAATCACGTTCAACATCGATCGCCCTAAGACTGCCACCGATCGGCCATACTTCTCCGCCAACTCCAAAATCATGTTGACGCGGTGAACGGAAGACGCAAAGGTCGTAATGATCAACCGTCCCTGGGCTTGCATGTAGACTTTTTCCAAGTTCGGGAATACCGCCCGTTCCGAAGGTGTAAACCCTGGGACTTCTGAGTTGGTTGAGTCGCTAATTAAGCAATGCACACCCTTTTCACCATACTCAGCCAACCGTTGCAGATCGAAGCATTCCCCATCCACAGGGGTGTGATCGAACTTGAAGTCACCCGTGTGAATCACCACCCCCACGGGCGTGTGCAGGGCGATGGAGAAACTATCCGCAATGGAATGGGTATTCCGAATGAATTCCACTAAGAAGTACGATCCAATTCGGATGAAATCCCGAGGACCCACAGGACGCAGTTCGGTGCGATCGGCTACGCCCGCTTCCTGTAACTTCCCTTCTAGCAGGGCGAGGGCGAGCCGAGGCCCGTACATGACAGGGATATTAATTTGTTTGAGGTGAAAGGGAATCCCCCCAATGTGGTCTTCGTGGCCGTGGGTAATAATCATTCCCTTGATCTTGTGCTGATTTTCCCGCAGATAAGTCATATCAGGCAGCACAATATTGACCCCGTGCATTCCATCGGTTGGGAAGGCCAACCCGGCATCTAGGAGTAAAATTTCATCTCCGTATTCAAAGACGCAGGTGTTTTTGCCAATTTCGTGCAAACCACCGAGGGGAATCACTTTGAGGACTTCTTCGTTCGTTTTAGACATGGATTTTGGGTTGTTCAGTACAGTAAAAAATTAGAAATATGAAACTTTAGAGTGAGCATCCACTGAGAACGAGCATTCACCATGGTGCTGGGAGAAGGCAGATCTGAGGCTGTTGGCTCAGAGATTGCGCCCACCGTTATCGAGGCTCATCGGCGCAGTCTCAAGCCGTCTGGCTCCCCATCCTGGCAAATGGTTGAACGAGGGAAGCCATCAGCCTGAATGCAGAGGAGGCTGAACCCAACGATCTAACCTGTCGGTCGCAAAGGAATCGCATGATAGGAATTCGGGGTGTTCAAGCAGTGATAGGACATAAGGACGATCGTGAAATTAGGCATAAGCAAGTGAGATTCGGTGACTGTTTTGCAGACATTGACTGTTTTGCAGACATTCATCGGCAAGTTATTCAATTGTCAAAACTTTTTCCACCAGAGCTTGAATGGGTTCAATGCGGGTTCGTTTCTCATCCGCCAGCATTGGTGGATTGATTATTCAAGGTTGAGAGGTCACCGTCATGGAGCGGTAGCCATCCCTTAGAGAAGATGCAGATCATGCAGCACTTGTTTTAACTCTGTAACGAGTGACTCAGGAGCTTCACCCAAGGGGAGACGACAGGATCCTACTTCCCAGCCCATTAATCGCATGGCAGCTTTCACAAGGATTGGATTCGTGGTTAGAAAGAGGGCTTTACATAGCGGTAAAAGCTGAATATGCAAGTCTCTTGCCACCGTAGTGTTGCCTCGCTCAAATGCTTGGATCATTTGTTGCAACTGATTACCCGCGACATGACTGGCCACACTAACTACTCCGCATCCCCCCACTGCCAAAATCGGCAACGTGAGCGAATCATCCCCGGAGTAAATCAAAAACTCTGGGGGAGTTAACCGCCGAACTTGACTAACTTGATCAAGATTCCCACTTGCCTCCTTTATAGCAACAATATTGGAAATTTCGGCTAGACGGGCCACAGTTTCCGGCAACAAATTTTGACTGGTACGTCCTGGAACGTTGTACAGCATGATGGGCAAGTCTGGAGCCGCCTCAGCGATCGCTCGAAAATGCTGATACAACCCATCCTGTGGGGGCTTGTTGTAGTAGGGAACCACTTGCAGCGATCCATCCAACCCCAAGGCTTGGGCTTTTTGGGTAGCCGCGATCGCCTCCTGCGTGGAGTTGGATCCCGTGCCTGCCATGACCTTAGCTTTACCGGCCACTGCAGATTGAATCACTCGAAATAGCTCGAACTCCTCATCCCAACTCAAGGTCGGGGATTCCCCCGTCGTTCCGCAGACAACTAGCGTGTCACTACCGTTGTCCGCTAGATGGATTGCGAGTTTCTCTGCGATCGCATAATCGACCCGCCCCTCTGTATCAAAGGGGGTAATCATTGCTGTCAAGATCCGTCCAAAATTCACCACACCCGAATTTCACTCCTTGTTATTTGCCGTGAGTTATTTGCCGTGAGTTATTTGCCGTGAGTTCCCTACAGTCATCCTAGGGGGATGCATCCATGGAGCCTTGGCCCCTTTCAAAAACAACCCGCAGTCTGACCTAATCCAGCCCTTAGGTCATTCATCAATGAGGTCTCTGCATTAATCCTGACAAAATTTGCCATTGAGTCCACTTGTCCCCTTAAGCAGCAACAGCCGGTTTCAACCAACTTTTCTCCACGAGCAACTCGGCAATTTGCACGGCATTGAGGGCGGCACCTTTGCGAATTTGATCCCCGCAGAGCCATACTTCTAAACCATTTGGATTGGAAATGTCCTGACGAATCCGGCCAACAAGGACATCATCTTTCCCACTAGCATCCATCGGCATCGGGAAATAATTCTTCTCCCAGTCTTCTACCAGTTCAACTCCGGGAGCCTGACGGACTAATTCGCGGGCTTTTTCCACATCGAAGGGGCGATCGAACTCCAGGTTCAGTGCCTCAGAGTGGGCACGGAGCACCGGAACTCGCACACAGGTCGCTGTAATCCGCAGGTCAGACGCACCAAAGATTTTGCGGGTCTCGTTGACCATTTTCATTTCTTCTTCGCAGTAGCCGTTGTCGCCCAACTTTGAGTTATGGGGGAACAAATTGAAGGCTAAGGGGTAAGGCAAAATTTCTGGGGTGGGAGTTTCTCCATTAAGGATAGCCTGGGATTGGACTCTAACCTCTTCCATGGCCCGCGCGCCCGCACCACTCGCGGACTGGTAGGTGGCTGCAACAATCCGCCGGATGGGCTGCACCTGATGGAGGGGGTAAATCGCCACGGACATGAGAATCGTGGTGCAGTTGGGGTTAGCAATCACGCCCCTGTGGTTCCTAGCCGCCTCAGGATTCACCTCCGGCACAACTAAAGGAATCTCGGGTACCATGCGAAAGGCACTGGAATTGTCGATCATGACTGCGCCTGCTTCGACAATGCGATCGACCCAAGCTTTGGAAATGGAAGCCCCGGCAGAGGCAAGAACAATGTCAACTCCCTTAAAGGAGTCCTCATTGACGGCTTCAACTAAAATATTTTGACCTTGAAAAGGTAAAGTCACTCCTGCAGAGCGGGGAGATGCCAGCAATTTTAATTCCGAGATGGGAAACTGCCGCTCCTCCAACAGGGCCAGAAGCTCTGTTCCCACTGCACCTGTCGCGCCTAGGATGGCGACGCGATACGACTGACTCAAACCGAACCTCCTACAATCGAACCGTTTCTAGGGAAAACTTTTAATCTCAAACCCTGACTATTAATCTCAAAAATAGTGAGGAATCTCAAAAATCCAGTGAGTCTAAAATCCAGTGAGCCTAGAATCAACTGATTACAATCTTGACCCAAGCCCTTCTTACCGAATATTACCAATCTAATTACTGACTCTAAAAAATAATTGAACAACTGACCTCAAGGGGAAATCTCTATACTCCTTAAGTTTTGCGATCGTCCTTAACATAAGCCTCCCGAGGAGAGTTTCACAGGACCGCATCGGATCATTATCAAGAATTGCACGACCAAAGGACTCCCTCACGAGATTCATTCTTGCCCCTTACTTGATACCTCTTTCAGGTGCAGCCAGTTCTTCTCCTCAGCTCTTTTCCAATGCTCAGGTATTGCTCTAATGCTTCAGAAACCCATAGCTTCAGGAACCCATAGGTTGAACTTCCAGCAATGTGAAGTTAAAAGCTCCTAGGCCAGTAATTATACTTACTATTCAATTGAGTTTTCTGAATTCTATCGAACTTTCCGGATCACCCAGCACAAATTTTGTGATCGATTTCGAATTAATTTGTCGCAAAAATCCACAGAGTAAGTGAACGATCGCGCACACCAATGAGTTAGTATAGCTTACTGCGAAGCAGTGAATCTAGAGTTTTTACACGCGATGAAAGTAACCCAGGAAAAGCTACCCGCCAGCCAAATTGGCTTGGAGATTGAGATCCCGGCGGAAATGACCAAGAAAGCCTACGAGGCGACCATTCAAAAGTTCATGCGCCAAGCCAATATCCCTGGGTTCCGCAAAGGCAAGGTTCCCCGGCAGGTGGTGCTTCAGCGGTTTGGGGCTATGGGAATTAAAGCCACGGCCTTAGAAGATTTGATTGATACTGCTTTGAAGGATGCCCTCAAGCAGGAAAAAATTGATTCGCTGGGGAATTTCCAACTCAAGTCTGACTTCACAGGGTTGGTGGAAAGCTATGAACCTGGTACTCCGCTGACCTTTAAAGCCTCAGTAGACGTACAGCCCGAAGTAACCCTGAAGCAATATACCGGCTTGACCGTACAGGCGGAAGAAATTAAGGCGGATCCCGATCGGGTTGCAACCACCCTGGAAGGCTATCAAAAGCAACTGGCAACTTTGGTTCCCGTGGAAGATCGGGGGGCGCAACTGGGAGATGTGGCGGTGGTTGACTACCATGGTCGCTATACTCCTGATGCGGAGGGGGCTGAAGAAGTGGATGTCCCCGGTGGCAAAGCTGATAACTTCCAACTGGATATGGAAGAAGATCGCTTTGTGCCCGGCTTTGTTGCAGGGCTGATCGGTATGAAAGTCGGCGAAACCAAAGAAGTAGAAGTTCAGTTTCCCGAAGATTACTTCAGCGAAGAATTGCAGGGGCGGCCCGCGAAGTTTTCCATGACCTTGAAGGAACTCAAGGGACGGGAACTGCCGGAATTAGATGATGACTTCGCCAAAGAATTGAGCGAAGACGAATTTGAAACGATCGCGGCCCTGCGAGAAAATCTGGAAACTCGCTACCAAGAAGAGGCCGACGCCAAGACTAAGCAGAATAAAGAAACTGCACTGATCAATGCCCTGCTGACTCAAGTTGAGGTGGATTTGCCGGAAACTCTGGTGGAGCGGGAACTCAATTACATGATCACGCAAACCGCCATGCAGCTTCAGCAACAGGGAATGGATGTGCGGAAGCTGTTCAACGAAGACACGATCGCCATGCTGAAGGAGCGGTCCCGTGAAGAAGCCATCGATCGCCTGAAGCGCACCCTCGCCCTCGGCGAAGTGGCCAAGCAGCAAGAACTCAAAGTGGATGAGGCTGAACTCAACAGCAAGTTCAAAGAAACCATGGAAGCCTTACAAGGTCAGGATATTGATCCCGATCGCCTCCGCTCAGTCCTATCAGAAGATTTGCTAAAGGAGCAAATCATTGCTTGGCTCGAAGCCAATAACACGGTTGAGTTAGTACCTGAAGGAACCTTAGAAAGTCAGGACGACGAGACCGCTGAAGATGATTCAGAGGCCATTGAGGTCGCTACCGAAGTCGTAGAATAGGTCAACCCTCGGACTGGATAGAGATAAAGCTATCCAGTCTTAATCTTTTGGAGCAAAGATCAACTCCCACGGATTTGATCTTTCCGTAGATTTTCGGAAATCGCCAATGAATCCCTGGAAAACCCCGACAGACCTTGGCGACTTAAGGCATAATGTGAGCAAGAACGCTTAAAATCAAGGACTGCAACGGTTTAAACCGCTATGGTGATCTCTCAATCCTCCGGCTACGGGCTTACGAGTACTTGTCGTCATGACGTGATTTCGGCGTCAACGGTTGTTCCCATGGTGGTTGAGCAGTCTGGACGAGGCGAACGCGCCTTCGATATCTACTCTCGGCTTTTACGGGAACGTATTATCTTTTTGGGAACGGATGTCAACGATACGATCGCGGACTCTATCATTGCCCAGATGCTCTTTTTGGAAGCTGAGGATCCGGATAAAGATATTCAGCTGTATATCAACTCTCCAGGTGGATCGATCACCGCTGGCATGGGGATTTACGATACCATGCAGCAAGTGCGCTGTGATGTAGCGACCATTTGTTTTGGATTAGCCGCCAGCATGGGTGCGTTTCTCCTGTCGGGAGGAACCAAGGGTAAGCGGATGTCGCTTCCGAGTTCCCGAATCATGATTCACCAGCCCCTAGGGGGTGCCCAGGGGCAAGCCGTAGACATTGAAATCATGGCCCGGGAAATCCTTTATCACAAAGATACTTTGAATCGTTTGTTAGCGTCCCACACAGGACAGTCCCTAGAGCGAATTGCTGCTGATACGGAACGAGACTTCTTTATGTCTGCGGAAGAAGCACAGGAGTATGGCCTGATTGATAAGGTGATTTATCGCCAAGATCGTGTCGGGGCTGAATCTCTTGCTGTCGCTTCCTAACTTTTAGCGTCTGTCCTGCCTAACCGTTGGTATTGAGGCCCATTTCGAACCGATCGCTGCACGAGGTTTAAACGTCTATGCCGCCGAAAAATTATGACTCCCATCTCAAATGCTCTTTCTGTGGCAAGTCCCAGGAGCAAGTGCGGAAGCTCATAGCAGGCCCCGGTGTTTACATTTGCGATGAGTGTGTGGATCTCTGCAATGAGATTCTGGATGAGGAGCTGTTTGACAGTGGTTCTACCCCCCAACCCGTGCCGCGTCGGGATCAACCTGCGGAAAAACGACGCACCCGGACGTCTCCCATTAGCCTAGGCCAAATTCCTAAGCCCCGGGAAATCAAGAAATATCTTGATGAGCACGTCGTGGGACAGGACGAGGCTAAGAAGGTGCTCTCGGTGGCTGTCTATAACCACTACAAGCGCCTGAGTTATGCCGAGTCGAAGGCTGAGGGGGGTAAGACTGAAGATTTGGTAGAGCTACAAAAGTCCAATATTTTGTTGATTGGCCCCACTGGGTCAGGCAAAACGCTCTTAGCTCAGACCTTAGCGGCAATTTTGGATGTGCCCTTCGCGGTCGCCGATGCTACCACACTGACGGAAGCAGGCTATGTCGGTGAGGATGTGGAAAACATTCTGTTGCGACTCTTACAAGTGGCAGACCTTGATGTGGAGGAAGCCCAACGCGGCATTATCTATATCGATGAGATCGATAAAATTGCCCGTAAGAGTGAAAATCCTTCCATTACCCGTGACGTTTCTGGGGAAGGGGTACAGCAGGCATTGCTGAAAATGCTGGAGGGCACGATCGCCAACGTTCCGCCCCAAGGGGGACGGAAGCATCCCTATCAAGACTGTATCCAGATTGACACCAGCAATATTCTGTTTATCTGTGGTGGCGCATTTGTTGGACTGGAGAAAATTGTCGAACAGCGGATTGGCAAAAAGTCCATGGGCTTTATCCAAACCACGGGCGAAAGCCTAAGCCGGGACAAGCGAACGGCGGATGTTCTGAAAAATATGGAAGCCGACGACATTGTCAAATTTGGCATGATCCCGGAGTTTATTGGACGGATTCCCGTGTCGGCGACGCTGGATCCGCTAGATGAAGATGCGCTGGCCGCGATTCTGACGGAGCCGAAAAATGCTTTGGTGAAGCAGTATCAAAAGCTGATGAAAATGGACAATGTGCAGTTGGAGTTCCGATCGGATGCGGTTCGGGCGATCGCCCAGGAAGCCAACCGCCGCAAAACCGGCGCGCGCGCACTCCGCAGCATTGTGGAGGAACTGATGCTGGATATCATGTACGAGTTGCCATCCCGAAAGGATGTTTCGCGCTGTGTGATTACCCGCGACATGGTGGAAAAACGATCGACCGCTGAGTTACTCGTTCATCCCTCTTCCTTACCCAAACCCGAATCCGCTTAATTGCTGGCGAAGCTTAATTGCTGGCGAGATTCCCAACTATGCTTCAGCAACAGAAGTGAGCCATGGGACGTAAGCCATCATGGGAAGTGAGCCATAGAAAGTTTACAAATGAGTCCCTCGTTTTGAGTTCCTGGTAACTTGAAGACGGGGGATTTTTCGATCGAGGGTGCAGCTCCATGCCGTTTATTACAATTCGCCACTGTCCGCACTATTACGAATGGATCACGGCAGTGGGACAGCAACGGACTCACCGCCCTGTTTTAGTGTTTATCCATGGTTGGGGCGGCTCGGCTCGTTATTGGGAATCAACGGCACAGGCACTAGCCCAGAATTTTGACTGTTTACTGTACGACTTACGGGGTTTCGCCCGATCGCAGTTATCTCCGCAGAATCCCCACGATCGCTATACGCTAGATGCCTATGGGGAAGATCTGGTGCAGTTACTGCAAGCCCTTCAGGTTGACACGGCCACTGTGATTGCCCATTCCATGGGGACTTCGATCGCGGTGTATTTTCTCCAGCAATCAGCTATCCAACAATCCGCCATCCAGGTCGATCGGGCAATCTTAACCTGTGGTGGAATTTTTGAATATGACGAACGGGCGTTTGCCGCCTTTTATCGGTTTGGACAATGGGTCGTCAAATTTCGGCCCCGCTGGTTGTATCAGTTACCTGAAATGGATCGCTTACTGATGCAGCGCTTTTTGCATCGGCCTATTGGCAAGCGCGATCGCCAAGCTTTTTTAGAGGATTATCTCAACGCTTCGGAAGCCGCCGCCATGGGCACACTCTTGGATGCGGTCAGTCAGCACGCCATTGACACATTGCCCCAGCATTTTACGGATCTGTCTATCCCCACCCTGCTGATTTCAGGGCAACACGATCGGATTATTCCGCCCACCTTAGGTCAAAAGGCCGCGGCTCTTAATCCAAGGATCCTCCATCAGATGATGCCTCAGGTTGGGCACTTCCCCATGCTGGAGGATCCGGAAGGGTATTTAGCGTTGGTACGATCGTTTCTTGGGGTGGAATCCGTCATTCAACCGATTCCCGTGGGCGATCGGGGATAGCCGTTCCAGAATCGTTACATCCAGAATCGTTACACCCAGAATCGTTGCACCCAGAGAATTTATCCCAGCGTGGCTTGGAGTTGATCTAACAAGGTTTCCACATAGGAGAGTGCCCCCCGAATCGTAGCGGTGTCCTCCAGATCGACTCCGACATACTTGCGGAGGGCTTCCACCTGATCCAAACTGCCGCCTACGGACAGTAACTCCAGGTAGCCCGGAAGGAAATCTTTGCCCATTTCGCGGTACTTCTGGTAGCAGGCCAAACTGACAATATTCGACGCGGTGTATTGATAGCAGTAGAACGGTTTGAAGTAGATATGGCCAATTCTGGCCCAATCGTATTGGTGCTCTGGCAGAATTGCGATCGCGTCTCCGCCTAATTCTCCATACAGTTGCATCCAGGTATCGTTGACAAACTGACTGTTAAAACTGCCCTGGGCGGCTCGATCGTGGACGGCCAACTCCAACCGACTAATCGTGCTTTGGCGGAAGAGGAGATTGAGCTGGTCTTCCAATTGGCGAGTAATTAACGCTTTTGTCAACGTTTTATCACCCTCTGCCTGTTTCAGTAGATAATCTAACAACAACAGCTCGTTGAACGTCGAGGCAATCTCTGCAGAGACCATCGGGGGATTGCTATTGAAATAGGATTGCCGATCGCCAATCCAAGCAAAATGCAAACCATGCCCCATTTCGTGGGCTAGGGTAAATAGGGAATTGTAGTCATCCGTGTAGGATTGCAGCAGGTAGCTGTGTTTGCCATGGACGTACCAGCAGAATGCACCACCTCGCTTACCAGGACGCACCTTCGCGTCCACCCAATTACGGATAAAGAATTCCTCCGCGCGACGGGCATAGTTGACATCGAACTGTTCCAAGGCTTTGAGCAGGGTATCTACGCCATCTTTGTAGGAAATGGCAGGTAGGGCGGTGTCATCTGTTGTCCAAGGCGCATAGAGATCGGCAGTGCGGATTTTTTGGCCGAGGGCTTGGTTTTTCAGGCGGTAGTAACGCTGAAAAAGGTCGAACCGATCGCGGGTGCCGTCCATAATGGCGCGAAACACGGGTTCTGAGACTTCATCGGCCAGAAGTTGTTTTTCCAGGGTGGAGGCATAGCCCCGCATCTGATTTTCCAACTTGTGATCCTGGGCCACCGTATTAAGAATGTAGGCATACAGCGAGTTGTGTTGCTGCATCACCTGGCGAATTGATAAATAGGCTTGGGTGCGAATCTCCCGATCGGGGTGGAACGCTAACGCCCCCAGTGCTGCTTCTGTATCAGCCGTGCGGCCATCCGGTGTGGTCACAGGGGTATATGTTTGTTCACCTAAATGCACCGATCGCAGTTGGATAAAGGCTTCCCGTCCAGTCAAGCTATCTTGGTTACGGGTTTGCTCGACTTCCTCCGACAATGTGTAGGGGCGATATTTAACAATCTGCGCTAAATAATGTCGGTAGGGTTGCAATTCCGGGGCTGCTTCTAAGGCTGCAAAGACAGTGGGATCCAGCTTTTTCAACTCCAAATCAAAAAAGAGTAACTGGTTCTGGATTTGCGTATAGGCTTCCATCATCTTGTCAACGTACTGCTTTGCCTCGGTATCCTGGGTATCCGCCGAAAAGATCAAGGACGGAAATGCATAGAGATATCCTGTCCGTTCAGCGATCGCCTCCAAGATGCCCAAACAAGTTGCAATTTCTGCTGCTGTTAGGGTGTGAACCCGTCCGCGATAGGTTTGCCGAAAATCGCTCGCTTGGTGACTGAGCGCTTGTAAGTCCGCTTCCAGTGCCGGATCCTGAAAGTCTTTATACAAGTCCGATAAGTCCCAGGTGGGTGCCTCTGCCAACGCCGACAATTGGGCCTGAAGGGTTTCTGAGGCAAAGCAGGAAGAGGGGCGATCGAGCATAGATTTTACCGTGGCTATGAAATTGCAACTTGTTGAACTGAAACGAAATGAGTTGAGCACAACTCGGGCATCCGCGGCCAAGCATCTAGACCAGCGAAATGGAACAGCCTAACGCAGCCTAACCCTAACGCAGCCTAAAACGGTTATGGTGCGACACCACGAATCTTCTGCGTGTGATCGACCAAGCTTTGGACAAATTGGTCAAACCGCTGATTTAGCGCCGCATCCACCAGTTGGCCCTCCGGCGTAAAGGCTTGCCAAGCTTGACCGATCGCGACTTGTTCCGGAATGACCCATGCGTGCACCCACCGCATAATCAAGCGTAGATCATTCAAGGCATTGCTGTTGGATTGCCCACCCAGGACACTAATCAGTCCCGTCACCTTGCCCGACAGCTCTTCAAAGCTCAGCAGATCGAGGGCATTTTTCATGACACCGCTGACACTACCGTGATACTCCGGGGTGGCTAAAATTAGCCCATCGGCAGCCTTCACCGTGTCCCGTAATGTGGTGACATCGGGATAATCGGGATAGGTTTTGCCCCCGTTACAGAACGGTAAATTCATTTCCCGCAGATCTAAAACCGTGACTTCAATGCCGAAGGCTCGCACCCGATCGACCGCTTGCATCAAGGCTTGATAACTGTGGGAGTCAGGTCGCAAACTGCCACCTATGGCAACCATTTTCATTGCTTTCACCCAATAAACTTTCACACGATCAATTCAGCATTGTCAGCATTATTTGACGTTAGCGCCAACCCGTCAGACGACGCCCTTCTTCCACAGCGGCGTTGCTGCGATCGAGCGCCTCTTTGAAGGCTTGGCAAGTCGATTGAATCCAAGGACGATGCAGGATGTTTTTCATGGAGACCCTCCAACCCGGACTGCCATCAAGGCAATCAATTACTTAAACAGGTATTAACTCGAAGTCATTTCGACTACGCTTAAGATAGCAAGAACACGCCGATCTCGTCAAGCGCATCCCAGGGGAGACGCATCAAGACCCATCAACTGACCCATCAACTTAAGTTCGCCTGAGCCTTTAGGGGTCTGTGTACAAATCAAATTCCAGGGGAAAGGGGGAAGGGGTCGGTGGGTAGAGGGGGAGGGGCAGCGACATTAACGAGCAGATGTGCAAGCTGGAATCTGGCGGTAATATTGAGGGGGTGTAGGTCTAGGCTGAGCGATCGAACCCTGGCGGTATTCGGCAATCCTGCCACCCCTTCACTCGCGTCTC
Source organism: Alkalinema sp. FACHB-956 (assembly GCF_014697025.1). NCBI lineage: Bacteria > Bacillati > Cyanobacteriota > Cyanophyceae > Leptolyngbyales > Leptolyngbyaceae > Alkalinema > Alkalinema sp. FACHB-956. The sequence goes on from NZ_JACJRC010000005.1 coordinate 196,063, forward strand.
AATCGATTACCCAGCCGGAAGGTATTCAGTTGCTATCCAATCCCAATTCAATTCCCGAACCCACAGCCCTAGAATCTTGGGCCGCGATCGAGCTAGCCCAATTTAAGGCTAGCTTTTTGGCGCGTACCTCCCATGAGTTGCGATCGCCGTTAAATGGCCTCATTAGCAGTCTGCAAATGATCCAAGCGGATCTCTGCGACAGTCCTGAAGAAGAGCGGGAATATGTTGCAATGGCCCACAGCGCTGCCCTCAAATTGGTCGAGCTACTGGATGAGGTCATTGATGTCTCCAAGGTGCAGTGGGGATCTCGATCATTGAAACCGGAAGCGATCGATCTTGATTTACTACTGCAAGAGATTGCCTACTGCACCCACCTACAGGCCCAAAATCGTAACCTCCGTGTTTATTTTCCAGAACTAGAAGACACGATTTTGATCTATGGCGATCGGGCCTGTCTACAACAAGCGTTGACCATCTTGGTAGACATTCCCTTAACCATCATGCAGGAAGGTCAAATCTATGTGGATCTACAAGTCATCGGACAACAGGCTTGCATCCGACTTCAAGACGATCGATCTCCAGCGGATTGGGATGGGGCGATCGCAGTGCTCAACTCTCCCAAGCCTGAATTTCCCGAGCTCCAGTCCCTCCCCTCCGATCCCAGACTTCTCCCCCAATTTTCGCCCGCTTTACGGCTCCTCATCGCCAAGGAACTACTGGCCGCGAATCAAGCCAGCGTAGAGATTGTGCAGGAAACCGATCGGCCGACCCTCCTCTGTCGGCTGCCCTTAGCATCCCCCTAACCCATGCCATAGAATTGGGTCTAACCTATTTCTCCGCTTAGAAATTCAAATTTCGATCTTGTATTCCAGCGCAAATACTTCGGGATTCCAGTCCGTATAATAGAGCAATGGGTACTTTTGCGTATCCTACTCGCATTTCACGAGACACGGGGAGAAGTTCAGTCATGCCAATGATCGAAACCAAAACCGAACCCATGGTGGTGAACATGGGGCCACACCACCCAGCCACCCACGGGTGTTTTCGGTTGGTGGTCACCCTCGATGGCGAAAATGTTATTGACTGCGAACCCGTCCTAGGCTACCTCCATCGCGGCATGGAGAAGATTGCTGAAAACCGCACGACCATCATGTACGTGCCCTATGTCAGCCGTTGGGATTACTACGGCGGCATGTTCAACGAAGCGGTGACGGTGAACGCGGTGGAAAAGTTAGCAGGGATTACCGTTCCCAAGCGGGCTAGCTACATTCGCGTCATCATGCTGGAGCTATGCCGACTGGTGAATCACCTGCTCTGGTTAGGGCCATTCGTGGCAGATATTGGGGCACAGACACCCTTCTTTTATACTTTGCGCGATCGGGAAATGATTCTTGACCTGTTTGAAGCCGCTACAGGCTACCGCATGGTCAACAATAACTACTTCCGGGTCGGTGGTTTGGCGGCAGATCTCCCCTACGGCTGGGTCGAAAAGTGTATCGACTTCTGCGACTACTTCACGCCCGTCATCGATGAATACGAACGCCTCATCACCAATAACCCCATCTTCCGGCGGCGGTTGGAAGGGGTAGGCGTACTCTCCCGCGAAGATGCCATTAACTATAGCTGCTCTGGCCCCATGCTCCGGGCCTCTGGTGTGAAATGGGATCTGCGCAAAGTCGATCACTACGAGTGCTACGACGACTTTGATTGGGAGATTGCCTGGGCAACGGAAGGGGATTGCTATGCCCGCTACGTGGTGCGGATGCAGGAAATGCGCGAATCCCTCAAAATCATTCGGCAGGCGATCGCAGGACTGCCCGGTGGCTCCTACGAGAACCTGGAAGCCAAGCGTATGGTAGAAGGCCCTAAATCCGAGTGGGGAGGCTTTGACTATCAATACGTTGCCAAGAAAGTAGCCCCCACCTTCAAAATCCCCAAGGGTGAGCATTACGTGCGCCTAGAAGCGGGTCGGGGGGAGATGGGCATCTTCATCATGGGTGACGACAATATGTTCCCCTGGCGCTGGAAAATCCGGGCTGCTGACTTCAATAACTTGCAGGTCTATCCCAAGTTGGTGCAAGGCACTAAAGTGGCGGACTTGTTTGTGATTCTGGGTAGTGTGGATGTGGTCATGGGATCGGTCGATCGATAAGTCGATCGATAATTGAGTAGATGGATTGTTGATCCCCGACCCATCTGAGTTGGTGGAGTGTGCTCGAACGTTGAATGTTGAGATCTTAGAGATCCCATTTTCAAGTCGAGCTCACTTTATTCGATCGGATAATCTAGCTCGGCTAATTACGTTGTGAATAGGTTGTGGCAAAGAGAGTTCACAAGACTCTCTTTTTTGTCTTTATAGAAGGGATGACGCTACTTTTCTGATCCCCTGTCCGAGATGGTCAAGTCCTTGGCCCACGGGGTATCTATTGATACCTCGATCACTACCATCATGCTTGGGTAGGCCCCCACAAAACTTCAATATAACCGGAGAAATATCGGCGATCCCGTTACTTAACTTGGTAAAACTTTAGACATTTGACCGGGGTATTACCTTGGAATTGTTGCCAACTTGGTTGTGGTACGAAAATACTCCTTGCGCAAACCCCAATATTGCGTTTTAATCAAATCCTGCATGGTAAAAATAATCTTCTGTCAACGCGAGTTAAAACATTGAAATTTCTCTCGCAGGATTGATTTTTCTATGGGTTGACAGGGAATGGATTCGCAGAGGGCATCTTTCTTTTCTGCCCGGTTTTGTCTGTTGATTTCGCTCATTTGCGCATTTCAATCTGCATTCCACTGACTTACGCTGATTTCCATATTCGATCAAACAGCATACTGTCGCTTTGACAGTGATTTCTTGTGCTGCCATGGATTGGCGATTTCGTCAGCTTTTTTCCCGTGCAAAATTGCGTTCACTTTCCCACCCTACACAGAGAGAACTTATGAAGTACCAAGCGCAATTGACTCCTTGGGTTATCTATCAAATCTCGGCTGAACAACGCATCCCTGTGAGTCGCTTTCGCCGTCGGAACGATGCAGATGCTTACTTAAAAGTTCTGCGGAGCACAAAACCCGGTTCCGAGTTCTTAGTGGCATTCGACACTGAGAGCTTTGCACAACCTGACAAGGCAGCTGAAGGCAAGGAACTAGCAACGGTGTAGAAGTCGAGCATTCGTGGGCTAGTGATCTCAATTGGATGCAAGGATCGTTTGTGAGTTAACTGGATGAAACGTAGCAACACTGAGATCTGGGTTCGTTTCAAATTGAACGCTACGTTTGATTTAAAGATTGACTGTGAAGCTGCTGCTAGAAGGAAGTTGCGGCTAGAAAGAAGCTATTGCCAGAAGTTAACGCATTCGAAAATTGCATTATGGTCTCATTGAGCAAATGAAAGTTGTAATCTGGAAAACAATTTTCAGCAACGATCGTTGAGTTCACCTTGTGTGATCGCAAATCACCCATGACGAATAGCTCCGTTCACTCTTGTGGAAGCAAGTCTTCATGATTTTGCATCTGCAAGAGTTTGCTTATAGGCCAGCGTCATAGGTCAACGTTGGATTATAGAAATCGGATTATAGAGAAAAGTCTGATTGTAGAAAGATAGGGTTGTCGAATCTTCCACCGAATCTTCAACCCAGGTCGAGTCAGGCTCCTTTTTGAAATTTCCAATTGCAAGATTCCCAGACAAAAATCAGGCTAAACCTGCCATGGCCCTTGATGTGAGTTTATCTAATCCACCTATCTCCGATCCTGGCAACCCAGAGCTAATCCGGTTGATCGTTGACCAAATCCAGCAACGATCGCGGTTGACGTTTGCTGAGTTTATGGAATTAGCGCTCTACCAACCAGACCAGGGCTACTACGTAAGGCGTGCTTCCAAGATTGGTGCAACGGGTGATTTTTTCACCTCCCCCCATCTAGGTGCAGATTTTGGGGAGATGCTGGCAGAGCAGTTTGTTCAAATGTGGGAGATTTTAGGTCAACCGCAACCCTTTACTCTGGTGGAAATGGGAGCAGGTCAAGGTTTATTAGCCTCTGATGTTCTGCGGTACCTGACTCAGCACTATCCCGACTGTGCCCGATCTCTGCAATATTGCTTGGTGGAAAAAGTGGCCACCTTAATTGCGGCTCAGAAGCGGCAATTGATGCCTTGGATTGACCAGGGGTTAGCCATTCGGTGGACTAACTTGGAGGCATTGGCCGAGGCTCCGATCGTGGGTTGTTTTTTTTCCAATGAACTGATTGATGCCTTTCCCGTCCACCAAATTCAGATCCAGGCGGGACAACTTCAGGAAATCTATGTGGGCTGGAATGGAACCCAGTTCATTGAAATCGTCGATCGGCCCTCTATCCCGGCATTAGTGAATTATTTCGATCGCCTTGGCATTAATCTCACTGCGCCAGATTATGCCGACGGGTATCGCAGTGAGGTGAATTTGCTGGCCTTGGATTGGATGCAAGCCGTAGCGGCTGGGTTACAGCGAGGGTACGTCCTGACGATCGACTATGGTTATCCCGCTAGCCGTTACTATAGCCGTGTGCGATCGCAGGGCACGTTGCAATGCTACTACCAACATAGCCATCACAACGACCCCTATCAGCATGTCGGAATGCAAGATATTACCGCCCATGTCAACTTCACCGCATTGGAACTGCAAGGGCAGCAGTCAGGCTTACAAACCGTGGGCGTGACCCAGCAGGCGATGTTTTTGATGGCCTTGGGTTTGGGCGATCGCATTGCCAGTCTGAGTCACTCTACAGCGGAAGCCCCCCCGGAGATTAATGCCCTTCTACAACGGCGAGATGCGCTCCATTCTCTAATTAATCCAATGGGTTTGGGGAACTTTGGCGTCTTAGTGCAGTCTAAGGGGCTAGCCGAGGCTGAAAAGCAACAGGCATTAACGGGATTCACTATTCCCGATCGCATGTTTTAGCTGAAGACGGATAGATCGTTCGATCGTCGCCTTCCTCCGTGCAGCCATCTTGGTTCCCCGCGATGCAATGCCTATTAGACCTAGCAACACATAGACCTAGCATCCCAAAAATCCCAAAATCAGACAGCCCCTATAATCAACCCACAATTAACCCACAATTAAAAAGGGATACCGAATTCGGTATCCCTGAAAAATCCCACGAAAAGGTTCACTGTCACTAGCGAACTTTGAATATTCAATTGTTAGTGATTTAATGGCTGATTATTCAGTTGTCAATCAAGCCGAAAATATTTCGTTGACCTCTATTTAGTTAAGACCTATTTAATTAAGACCTCTTTAGTTCAGCAGTATTCAATTGATGGTTGAGAGGAATGGAACTTAATCGCTCGAACTCCTCATCGGTCAGTGAGATTGGATTACAAGTCACTGATTACAAGTCACTGATTGCAAGGCGTTGGGCGTAGACTAGCGGCCTAGAATATCCAAACGCACTGGCGCAACTCCAGAATCCATCACGCCAATCAGACGAGCCGCACCTGCTGATAAATCAAGGATACGTCCACCGTGGAACGGGCCACGATCGTTGATTCGTACAACCACCGATCGACCGGTATCTTGGTTTGTCACCCGCACCCGAGTCCCCATGGGCAAAGAGGGATGGGCAGCCGTCATGGCTTCTTGATTGAAAATTTCACCACTCGCGGTGTAATTACCGTCGAACCCAGGGCCATACCAGGAAGCCCAGCCTTGAATGGTTCCAACTACATTACCCAGGGCCACTTCTGCCACAGACAGACGGGCAGGCTTCCCTTCGGCTTGACTAATGGGTGTCGCTTCTCCAAATAGTCGGCGTAGACGATTGGCGACTTGTAAAGCATCTAGCTCCTTGTCGCGCTGACTATCGGGGGAGATAGTTTGAGTATCCAGGGCGACGAGTTCCAGATTGTCAGCGGTGACAATGAACTTGCCCGGTTCCGTTGGGGTCGCCGCACTTGCACCCTTCTGAGCGGCTTTCCACTTCACGGAAATTTTGTTAGCCTCGATGCCCTGTTGGTAGAGTGCATTAATCTGAGCCGCGATCGCACTCGCTCGACCTAAGGGATCCGTGGGATTCGATTGTTCAGAAACTTCTGTCGATTCGCTGTCTGCAAGCCCTCTTGCATTGGTCGAAACAGCTTTTGTTTTTCCGGTAGAGCCAAATTCCTCAACCTGCACTGCACCCATTTTGATGCCATCAGATTCTGTGGGTTGGGAACCGACGAAAGTCAGAACTGGAATGTTGCGAACGTACAGCGTCGCAGCTTGTTTTCCAGAGAGTTCGTGGGAGTAGATTTTCGCAACGGCTTCGTTGCGAAGTGCCTTACGGCTTGGATTTTGTTGTTCACCAACCTTGACTACTTCTTGAGTAGAGCTGGGAACTGATGCTGGTGAAGGATCCGCTACTTTAGCTAGCTTCTCTTCGAGGCTCACACTTTTGGGTTGAGCCAGACCAGCTTGAGGTTTTGCAGCAACACCGACGACTGTCGAAAAAATTAACAGGCCGGCTAAACTGCCAGAAATTGAGTTGTTCATACTGTCCTTAGTGTGAAGAAGCACTCTGGACGGAGCACGACAACCACGATCGCGGCCTACTTCGCTGGAAGTAGCTCGCGTGGAATTGTGGTTGATGCATAAAATGACGCATAACTCGTACTCAATCCGCGTTCATCTCTGAGTTCGGAACTGCAACAGACTAACATGAAGTTTTGGGTCTTTGTATCTAGCAACTATACGGAAGCCAGAAAACTTTACCTAAGCTTCATAAAACATAATTCCCTAAAATGCGTTTCCTGTAAACAAGATGACTCTTTTTTAAGAAAAAAGTCGAACGGGAACTTCATGAAAACTTTATATGAAATTCAGAAATCCTAGACGGGGGGTGTGAATCCAGCAAATTGAACTCGGATTGAACTGCGGAAGGATGGCATAGGGGTAAAATGACCTTTGCGGTGTTTCCGATGAGTAATTCCTATGGACTATCGATCGGCTGGTGTAGATGTTGAAGCAGGGCGCGATTTTGTCAAGCGCATCACCCAAACGGTGGAGCGAACCTACCGCCCGGAAGTGCTGGGGCGGTTGGGCGGATTTAGCGGCCTCTTCGATCTGCCGAAGGGATATTCCGAGCCGGTTTTGGTGTCGGGAACGGATGGAGTGGGCACCAAGCTGAAGTTGGCCCACCAACTCGATCGCCACGACACGGTGGGTATTGATTTGGTGGCGATGTGCGTTAATGACGTGCTGTGCTGTGGGGCGGAACCGCTATTCTTTCTGGACTATTTAGCCACTGGACATTTGGAACCCGCCCAGTTGGCGCAGGTTGTAGAGGGCATTGCTAAGGGCTGCGAATTGTCCGGCTGTGCGCTGCTGGGGGGGGAAACGGCGGAGATGCCGGGATTCTACCAAGCCGGTGAGTATGACCTAGCTGGATTCTGCGTAGGAATTGTGGAAAAAAGTCGGATCCTGGATGGTTCCCAAGTGCAACTGGGGGATGTGGCGATCGGGCTGGCCAGCAGTGGTGTGCACAGTAATGGATTTAGCCTCGTGCGGAAAATTATTGCTGACCAGGGCTTGGGTTGGGACGAGGCTCCAGCGGCACTGGGCGGCAAAACCCTAGGGGAAACGCTGTTGACTCCGACACAGCTCTATGTCAAACCTGTGCGCGAAGCCATGAAAGCGGGCCTCGAGATTCATGGGCTAGCGCATATTACTGGGGGCGGACTTCCCGAGAATTTGCCCCGCTGTTTGGGCGCTGGTCAAACGGTGAAGCTGGATCCGACATCCTGGGAAGTGTTGCCGATCTTCCAGTGGTTGGCCGAGGTGGGTCAGGTCTCACCTATTAATATGTTTAATACCTTTAATATGGGAATCGGATTAGTGGTACTGGTTCCTGCCGATCGGGCTCAAGCCAGTCTGGACTTTTTCCAAGCCCAAGACATCGCTGCCTATCGTATTGGGGAAGTGGTTGCGGGGAATGGCGAGTTGCTGGGGTTGCCGGAGTAGCCCGATGGTCAAAACGCGCAAACAGTTTGGACAACACTGGCTGAAAAGTGAAAAAGCACTGAGCAAAATTGTTGCCGCAGCGGAGTTAAAGGAAACCGATCGGGTTCTGGAAATTGGGCCAGGAACGGGAATCCTAACGCGACCGTTATTGCAAGCGGCACAGTCTGTAGTTTCGGTGGAAATCGATCGTGATCTGTGTGACTTGCTGGGGAAGAAGTTGGGAAAAATTGACAATTTTTTGTTGCTGCAAGGTGATTTCCTATCCCTAGAGTTATCGCAGTTATTACAACCCTTTGAACCGTTTCAAAACCCTAACAAAGTTGTTGCGAACATTCCGTACAACATCACTGGGCCGATTCTTGAGAAATTGCTAGGACGCATTGCAGAACCGAATCCCCAGCCCTTTGAGTCGATCGTGCTCCTAGTTCAGAAGGAAGTGGCTTTGCGGATCTGTGCCAAGGCAGGCAATCACAACTATGGTGCGCTATCAGTTCGGGTGCAATATTTAGCGGATTGTGAGTTTCTCTTTGATGTCCCTGCACAAGCATTTCAGCCGCCACCTAAGGTCGATTCTGCGGTAATTCGGATTAAGCCCCGTCCGATCGCGCAACCAGCCCAAAGTCCTAAGCATTTAGAGACGATTTTGAAGCTAGGGTTTGCCAGTCGGCGCAAGATGTTGCGGAATAACCTGAAGAGTTTAATTGAACCCGATGATCTGAATGGGGTATTAGCGTCCCTATCCCTCAATCCCCAGGTGCGGGCGGAGGATCTCAGTGTGGCGGATTGGGTCAATTTGAGCGATCGATTATTGGCGCGATCGGGAAATGAGATCTTGAACAGTGAGCGATCGGACAGCGCAAGTATGGCAAACAGGATAGAGGGAGGCTCGGAAGCATGACACGGTCTTACACACTCATTGCACCCGCAAAAATTAATCTCTATTTAGGTATTGTGGGTAGCCGAGCCGACGGGTTCCATGAGCTAGTCATGGTGCTGCAAAGTATTGGTCTGGCCGATACGGTAACGGTGCAGGAAATTCGTGGCCAGGAGATTCAGATCACCTGTGATCAGCCCGATGTGCCCGTGGATGAAACAAATTTGGCCTGGAAAGCAGCGGATTTGATGCGGCGCAATTTTCCCGAAGCGGCGGCTAAACATGGGGGGGTGGCGATCGCGATCCAAAAGCGCATTCCCATGGGGGCTGGATTAGCGGGGGGATCGGCGGACTGTGCGGCGGTGCTGGTGGGGATTGACCTGCTGTGGAATTTAGGGCTGACGCAATCGGAGTTGCAGGATTTGGCGTCTATGCTGGGGTCAGATATTCCCTTCTGTGTTTCCGGTGGCACCGCGATCGCGACGGGGCGGGGAGAAGTGCTCGATCCATTACCTGACCTCGGCAATATTTATGTGGTGTTGGCGAAGTATCGTGATTTGCCAGTATCAACCCCCTGGGCGTACAAAACCTTCCGCGCCAATTTTGGCCACACCTATCCCGAGAGTCCCGAAGCGCTGGATGGTCGCAAGCGGGCCATGCAGTCCGGGGAAATGATGCAGGCGATCGCCCACAAAGATGGGAAGGCGATCGGGCGGTTGCTCTACAACGATTTGGAAAAGGTAGTACTGCCAGAATATCCCCAGGTGCAAGCTTTGCGCGATCGTTTTGCGGAAATTGGCTGTCTGGGCACAATGATGTCGGGTTCCGGTTCGACGGTCTTTGCCTTAGCGGAATCCGAGGCAGCAGCGGAGACGATTTGTTCTAAGATGCGATCGGCGGTTCCCGATGAAGAATTGGAACTGTGGGTGACGCAATTTAACCAATCGGGTGTTCGTTTGGCTGCAACGTAATGTTGTACGGGGAATAATACATAGGAGTACAGAAATATGGCTAGCGAAGATAACAAAGATTCAATCACAAAAACCAATGCTGTACCGAATACTACACCAACACCATTACGATGTTTTTTAGGCGCGATCGTTGCCGCAGGAATCTCTTATCTGGCTTGGAATTTAACTCAGTCGATCGCCCTGGCCTTTGCCGCTAAGCAAGTCACCTCCGATAACATGATTGTGATTCGGATCTCGATCGCAGTACGAACTCTCGTGGTGGGATTATCGACCTTTGGGGCAGGAATTTTTGGGTTTGCAGCTTTGGGGTTAACTGGCCTTGGGATTAAGTTACTGATTGCTCCAGATAAACCTTCAGAAAATTCCTAAGCGAACTTGGTAAGTTGATATTACTTGGTAAGTTGATATTAATCTTGCAGTAGGGGATTTGATTAGTATCACCGATTGGGCGCAAAACAAAACCCGCATGGTCTATGACACCAGCTATGATGATCGGGGCTATGTCACCCGTGAAATCGATGCGGAAGGGACGATCGCGGATCGGATCTACGAAAAGAACAATTGGGTTAAATCGGAAACGGTGATTTCAGATCGATCGGCTTTTCTCAGAAGGCGATCGTGATTCCAAGTCATCGATCTGTTAGCCTTGATGTTCCAGCCAATTGGTGAGGTCATCGATCGACTCAAAATCGAGCAAATTTTCACCGAGGGATTCGAGCTGATCGATTGAGAGGGTGTTGATTTGATCGAGGGTGCGATCGTCAATGGAGCCAAACTTACGATTCAGTAGACGAATGAGGATCGCTCGTTCCCCTGAAATTAATCCCCGTTCTTCAGCCATGCGTTCCCATGTGGTGACATACTTCATTTGCCTTGCCTCCTCAAATGCCTTCAACTCAACCTGGAATTGCTTCTCCCACGCCTCCGGCAACCACATCAGCCAACCCAGGAAGTGGTTCATCTCCAGTATATCCTGGTCACTATAGCCACGGTCATACAGCATTGTCGTCAGACGATGCACTTCTACTAGCTTGTCCGCATAGCGTTTGGGCATTTCAGCATCCCGCACCACCTTTTGCAGCTCCTTGTCCAGAAACCGAGTTGGCGTTGACCAATCAATATCCGCTTCAATAGGAGGGAAGAAAAATGCCAGAAAATCTCTGAAATATAGTTCTATAAACGTTTTCCAGGGATTGTCATAGTCGGTCTTAGCGGTTCGCGGCTGGCTCATGGTGCGAACAGAAAAGTAGTTTAAATGTTCTGCATTTTAGCAGTTTTGACCCAGCGTTCAATTTGACCAATCAATTTGACCAATCCTACTGTTCTATTCCTACTGTTCTATATCTGTGATTCCATAGATTCCGCTTGCTGCATTTGTTGTTCCTGCGCTAAGTTTTTTTCCAGCCATTGGATCTCAAGGTGAAGATTATCCAGATCCCATTGGCGAACTTGTTGAGCATAGGGATTATCCGCATAGTCTCGGATAATCCATGATTTACCCTGCCCTGTCCAGACTTCTAGCTGCCGCCGACAAGCTGCTAAACGATGTTCCAGCAACTGCACCCGTTCGATCGGGGCAATTTGCTCAAAGAAAAAGAATTTAACCATAAATCGTGTTCGACCATTGACCCAGCTTTCGTAGGGATGGTCGAGTATTTGCTCTCGCCAGTACTGCTGACCTTTTGGGGTAATGGCGTACACTTTGCGTCGAGGTTCGGGAGCAGGCGGTTTAGGGGCAGGAAGGGTTTGAACCAAGCCATCTCTTTCTAATCGCCTTAACAGAGGATAAATTGAGCCATAGTTGACACTGATCCAACCACTCATAAATTGCTCTAGCTGCTGTTTAAGGCGATAGCCATGTAAGGGCTTGTGAGTCAGCAAACCGAGGGTTGCAAGTTCTAACATAGGGCAGAGGATCGTGATCGATGCGAAGGAGGGAGACAAAGAGCATGTGAACAAAGAAGACAGTGACGACTGCTCACTGTATTGGGGTATATCAAGCTGATATATCGGATTATGGTACCTTTACAAGGGGCCGTTCTCAAGAGACTTAAGCGAGTTCAGTCTAAGCCTGGGTTAACGGGTGTTAACGCTTGCGCCAAGAGACTGTCATGAGACAACGGACAGAACTATTTTCCTATTCAGAATTTATTTTCAGTTTTGATTGTTTAGCGTTAGTTTGCTCATTCCTTACCCTTTCCTCCTATGCTGCAACTTATTCCACGGGACTCTTCAGGTTCGTTGAAAGGACGTTTCAGATGGCTTCAGGGTCTCTTGATCGCAAGTCTCCTGTTGGGGGCCGGAATCACCGGCTGTCGTTTAATGCCCCCCAGCGAAGCGCAAGGGGAGCCTAGGGCCAAGAAGAATGATTCGGTGGCGGTTGATACGCAGGTGATCCAAACGAGTGATCTCTCTAACCAGATTGAATATGTCGGAACCACGCGCCCCTATCGCCAGGTCTCTCTACGATCGCAGGGGGCAGGACAACTGTTAGATCTGCGGGTGGATGTGGGGGATCGCGTCAGTCGTGGGCAGTTTTTAGGGCAGTTAGACGATCGGGTTGTGGCGGCGACTGTGAACGAAGCCGAAGCCGAAGTGGCGGTACGCCAGTCGGAAGCGGTTAGTTTGCAGGCGGATGTGGATAATGCCCGCGCCCAAACGGAACAAGAGCGTATCAAACTCCAGCAAGCGCGATCGGATGCCCAACGGCTCCAGCAATTATTTAAAGAAGGCGCAATTTCTGAACAACAGGTTGAACTCGCCAACACCAATGTCAAAACGGCAGAACAGGCGCTACGGGCGACGGAACAACAGGTTCGCAATCGACAGCAGGCAGTGATTGCAGCCCAGCGGCGTATTGAAGTCCAAAATGCCCTCGTGACCCAGGAACAGGAGCGACAATCCTTTAGTGTGCTGCGATCGCCCATTAATGGCGTTGTTTTGGCAAAAGCCCTAGAAATGGGCGATTTAGCGCAGGTGGGGACGGAGGTGCTCCAGCTGGGTGACTTTAGCCAAGTCAAGGTGGAAGTGCAGGTGTCTGAGTTGGAACTGGCAAAGATTCGGGTTGGCCAAACGGCGCAAGTGCGTTTAGATGCGCGCCCTAAGGAGACACTAACGGGGCGGGTGACGCTAATTTCCCCAGCGGCAAACCCCAGCGATCGCTTGGTGCCTGTAGAAATTACGATGCCGAACCCCGATGGGCAAATTGGCAGTGGTTTACTGGCGCGAGTCAAATTTGCTCAACGCAATCAAAGCAAAATCGTGGTGCCCGAAGTTGCGCTCAATCTGGATCAGCCCGGTGGCAAAGCGCGTAACGCCGATCGAGCAGGAAAACCAGGACAGGCCCCGCAACAACGATCGACGGGTTCTATGAAATCTGGGGGACCCGGTGCATCGAATTCATCCAACTCGAAACCGCTGTCAAAAACAGCAACCATTTTTGTGGCAGAGCGGGATGGGGAACAGACCAAAGTGGCTAAACGAACTGTCCAATTGGGCGATCGGGCCGATGGTCAAGTGGAAGTGCTCAGTGGCTTAGCGATCGGCGAGTCCATTGTTGTTCGCAGTAGTGGCGAGTTAGCCGAGGGGCAGTCTGTGCGCCTCAGTCTTCTGTCAGAGAAACCAATCGATCATCGTCAGCGTTAACGCTGTTGCCCCGTGATTCCTGCCTGCTTGAAACCATGATGAAAACATGGGTTCCAGCGAATTGGAATGAATTTGTAATGCAAGCAGATCCTGAAAACATTACGCTTCTCGGATAGCCATGAATTCTATTGATCACGATCGTTCCAGCAATGGCTTGAGTGCAACTTTAAAGTCTGGGTTCAGTATCAGTGGCACCGCCATTCGCCAACATATTGGGACTCTGATGTTAACCCTCGCGGTCATCATCCTAGGGGTGTTCTTCATTTTCAACTTGCAAGTTGATTTGCTGCCCTCCATCACCTATCCCCGCATCGGGGTACGCATCAACACGCCGGGAATTTCTCCCACTGTCGCGATCGATGAAGTAACGAAGCCCCTAGAAGAAGCCCTGTCAGCCACCGAAGGCGTTGTCCAGGTGTATTCCCAAACCCGCGAAGGCCAAGTCGGTTTGGATTTATTTTTTAAACCGGGTGGCAATATTGACCAAGCCTTAAATGACGCGACGGCTTCCCTCAACCGGGCCCGAGGAAACTTACCTGCCACGATCGAGCAACCCCGCTTGTTTAAAGCCGATCCGTCGCAGTTACCCGTTTATGAATTGGCGCTGACCTCTCCCTCGTTGGATTCATCGGCGTTGCGGGTCTTCGCCGATGAAGAACTGGCGCGGGAATTGGGTGTCGTGGCTGGGGTTGCAGCGGTGGATGTGTCCGGAGGGCTGGACGAGGAAGTCCGCGTGCTCGTCGATTTAAACCGTTTGCAAGCCCTGGGAGTCGGGCTGAATGAAGTGCTGACGGAATTGCGAGAAAGCAATCAGGATGTCTCAGGAGGCCGCATTCTGGGCAATACGTCAGAACCGTTGACGCGCCTTGCGGGACGATTTCGCGATGCCCGAGAAATTCAGGATTTATCCTTTGAGGCTGGAACGGGTGCTGCCACGGGAGCTAGCACGGGCGATCGTGGCTCTTCTAGCAATTCCAGTAACAATGCCCCGACTGCCACCGCTCGGCGACGGGTTTATTTGCGGGACTTTGCTGAGGTCAAGGACGGTACAGAAGAACAGCGCATTTTCGTTAATCTGAATGGGCAACCGGCGGTTAAAGTCAGCATTCAAAAACAGCCCGATGCCAACACGATCGCCGTGGTGGACGCGGTGAAACAGCGCATTGACGAGCTGAAGCGATCGGGGCTGATTCCCCAGGACATGCAACTTCTGCCAACGTTAGATGAATCGATTTTTATTCAGAATGCAGTCTCTAACGTCACGTCTTCAGGGATTTTTGGCGCAGGATTAGCAGCCCTTGCGGTTTTATTATTCCTTGGTTCTTTGCGCCAGACGTTGATTATTGTTCTAGCGATTCCTTTGGCGACTTTGGCAGCCATTATTTTAATGCAGTTATTCGGGCTCTCCATTAACGTGTTTAGTCTAGGGGGCCTCGCCCTTGGGGTGGGGATTGTGGTGGATAACTCGATCGTCATGCTGGAAACGATCGCCGAAGATACAGGAATGACGCCGGGAAGTGATACACGATCGACCCTCTCGCCCCAGCAAATTATTGCAACTGCCATCCAAAGTGGTCAAAGTGTAGAATCTGCACTGTTGGCTTCAACAGCAACTAACCTGGTTGCAGTTCTACCCTTTTTGATGATTGGAGGATTTATTGCTCTACTGTTTAATGAATTAATTCTAACTATTAGTTTTTCTGTTGCTGCATCGATCGTCGTGGCTGTAACAGTAGTCCCTATGCTAACTTCCCGACTCCTGGCCATTCCCCGATCGAGCGGCGTTAGCCAGCTATGGCTTTTTAGAGCCTTTAATCAACAGTTTCTGCTGGCTACTCGCCAGTATGGTGCCGTCCTGCGCCAAGTTTTGCAGCATCGGTTTCTCGTGGTGGCTGCAACATTTGTGGTCTTGGGTGGCGGCAGTTGGTTCGTCATTGATAAAATTCCCCAGGAAATCCTACCGCGCATTAATACAGGACAGGCTAACCTGATTGCGCAATTCCCATCGGGTACGCCCCTCGCGACGAGCCAAAAGGTGATGGCAGCGGTGGATGAGATTTTGCTGAATCAGCCGGAAACGGATTATGTCTTCACAACGGTGGGTGGGGTGCTGTTTGGCAGTAGCACGAGCGAAAATGCCCTGCGCAGTTCTAGCAATATCACGCTCAAACCGGGGGCGAATGTGTCGGCCTACATCGATCGCGTGACACAAGAACTGAATCAACTCAACCTCGTTGATATTCTGCTGCGGCTCAATCCGGGGCAGGTGCGGGGTTTGATTTTAAATAATTCCCCAGTGCGAGGGGCCGACATCGATGTTATGTTGCAAGGCACCAATCCAGAGGCCCTGGCCCAAGCGGGCCGCCAAGTTCTCGGTGCTTTGGGTGAACAGGCTACGCTGTCTCGCTTTCGGCCCGATGCCGATCGCCGTCAACCGGAACTGCAAATTCGGCTCGATCGGGAACGGGCTGCCAATTTGGGGCTGAATGTTGAAGATGTGGGAGCGACGCTAGAAACAGCGATTCAAGGCTCGATTCCGACCCAGCTTCAGCGGGGAAATCGCCTAGTCGATGTGCGGGTTGAGTTGGATAACGCAGCGATTCGTCAGCCGTCCCAGCTCCAGCAACTCCCGTTGTTTACGGCTGATAATCGTTTGGTGCGGCTGAGTGATGTGGCCAGCATTGAACTGGGAGAAGCCCCGGGAGAAATTCAGCGGATTAACCAACGACAGGTGTTTTTGATTGCGGGGAACTTGAAGGAAGGCGCTAGTTTAAGTAATGCCTTGGCGGAAGTCGATCGCATTTTCAACTCCCTAACTCTGCCGGAAGGGGTCAGTCGGTTACCCAGTGCAGCTGCACAAAGTAATCAGGACATTCAGGGGGCATTGCCTGTACTCGGCGGGTTAGCAGCTTTTCTAGTGTTCGTCGTGATGGCAGTTCAGTACAACTCTCTAGTTGATCCGCTCGTGATCATGTTCACGTTACCCTTAGCGTTGTCTGGCGGAATTTTAGGGCTATTTGTGACCCAAACCGCGATCGGGGCGACGGTGATTGTCGGTGCGGTTCTGTTGATTGGGATTGTGGTCAATAATGCGATTTTAATGGTGGAATTAGCCAATCAAATCCGCGATCGGGATCAGGTGAGTCGTCGAACTGCTATTTTGCAAGCGGCTCCCCAAAGGTTACGACCGATTTTAATGACCACGATTACAACGGTTGTGGGGATGTTTCCCTTAGCATTGGGAATTGGTCAGGGCGGAGAATTTCTTAAGCCGTTGGGAATTGTTGTATTTTCTGGATTGGCACTCGCGACCTTACTTACGTTATTTATTATTCCCTGTCTCTATTTGTTGCTGCATGATTTCTTTGGCGGTCGATCGAACGATCGATTGGCTCCCCCAGAGATGACAACACCAGTAGAGTCGTTATCCTGTGCCTGTCCAGAGGAAGTTGGCGCAGCGGCGAACGATCGAACGTCCTAAGCGATCGATCTAAGGGATTGACCCAGAAATAACATCCCCGATTTATTCACCCACCCATCTACCCACCCACCCATCTACCTGGAATGTGATTGGTCCATTGTTCCCCAACGATTCTTTTGGGTATTTTGAAGTTGAGTCCTTGGAAAAACTGTAATTGAGGAGAACGGGGCGATGCGATCTTTTCGTCTATGGAGTTTGGCAATTCTGATGATGGCTGCGATCGCGCCTGGGGCGGTTGCCAATAATGCTTTCTACACGAAACCGGAAATCAATTCCAGCGGCGATTATTTAACCAATGCTGGCCCAGTGCAAGGATCGGTATCAAGCGGTTCATTACAAGCTGGAGCGCTGTGGCGAGTCGTCAGTTCGCGGTTGAATTGTCGGCAGGATTCTGAACTGACGGCGGCGATTTCGAGGACGTTTAGCCAGGGCACGATTTTGCAAGCGGATTTAGGCCGAGGGGGGGCTGATGAAGTGCTTTACAACGCAAAAGATCGCCAAGGGAGAACGTGGATGCGGGTGCGGAGTCGGAATGGACAAAGTTATCAATGCTACGTCCGAGCCAACAAGCAATATATTCAGCCCGTGATGACTCGGTAGGGGAATTGAGATTTCTAGTCACCTCCTTAAAGGCGCTATCAACTCAACACGATTGCAGGAAACCAACTACAAAAAAGTGGGATCAATCCCACTTTTTTACGTAGTCAGCTTAATTGACGGAATGCTTTATTGACTGTTGACTTCTCCATTCAAAAGGACATCATTCCCCTCTCCCCCAATCAAAATATCGACTCCATTGCCACCATCTAAACGATCGTCGCCTGCACCACCTAGCATCACATCATCGCCATCGTCACCCAATAAAGTGTCATTCCCAAGTCCACCAAGCAAAATATCGTTGCCAGCCCCTCCAGACTGAATCAACGTGCCATTGTTACCAGAGAATAAACTTCCGTCAACGATATCATCCCCACCTAGGGCATGAACTAGGAATTGATCGATTTTATCCATTCCAACAACTGTAATGTTGGGAATGATGCCATTGATTACGACACTGTTGGCGTTATCACCCACGGCTATTCCATCATCACCATTGGTGCCAAAAATATTAATTTGATCACCGATGCCATCCCCTGTGGATACACCTGCTGCGGCCAAATTCACAAACACTTCTTGTAAGTCGGTGCCTGCCAAGGATTTGATATTAATCGTATCTGCACCCCCTAAGGTATTGAGTTCAATCTTCTCCGTATCATTGAGATCCATGATGATACTAGCGACATTGCGGGTAAAGAGTACCCGATCGCCGTTGGCAACAATGTCAAAAATTTCGGCAACGTTGGCTCCATTAAATCGTAGGGTATCGAAGCCAGCCTGACCTTCTACAACATCACTACCGTCACCGGGATCCCATTGGAAGATATCATCGCCTGCACCGAGAAACGCAATGTCATTGCCACGGTTGCCATCAATAAAGTCGTTTCCTAAACCGCCGAATAAGATATCTACCCCCACCCCACCCAGGATCGTGTCGTCCCCATCGCCACCATCGGCGGTAAATTGAATCAAGTCACTGCGGAGGGTGGTAGCGCGAAGGGTGTCGTTCCCCCCGAGTCCGTTGACGGTGAGTTTGTCAGTGGTTTCTGCACCGTTGATTTGAACGGCAGCGGCAAGTCCAGTAATCAGATGACCACTATTATTGCTGGTGAGATCGATCGTGTCTGTGGCGTTGGTTCCATTGATGATGATTGAATCTAGCTTACTATCTCCAAGGGCGTTCCCGATCGAAGCCCCGAGATTAAGTCGAATGTCTTTCACATCTGTTGTCGCTAGATTGTTAATAGTAATTGTGTCTGCACCTCCCAATGCGTTAACATCGACCCGTTCAATATCGTTGGTATCCATGACGATATTGCCCAAGTTGCGGAAGAAGCGCAGCCGATCGCCGTTGGCAGAGAAGTCAAAAATTTCATCGCCGTTGGACCCGTTGAAAATCATGGTGTCCAGCCCCAGTCCCCCCTCTACGAAGTCACTGCCATCGCCAGGATCCCATTGGAAGACATCATCACCTGCGCCGAGAAAGGCAAAGTCGTTACCACCGTTACCGTCGATAAAATCATTCCCCGCTTCGCCATAGAGATAGTCGATCGCGGAGCCACCTTTGATAATGTCGTCACCTAGGCCACCAAAGATGCGGGCGGTGGGTAATGCACCTTTGCTTTCGTCAATGGTGATGGTGTCATTTCCGCCTAAGCCAAAGACTTGAATTTGACTATTGCTAGAGAAACTACGACGGTTCCCAAAAATCTGAACACTACCGTTATTAATTTCTAGATCACCAGCGGTATTTCGACCGATTGTAATTGCATTATTTTGGTTGTCACCTATAACAAATAGGGAACCGTCATTGAAGGGAGAGAAGAATGCAAAAATTCCCATGGGAGTCTCCGTAAGTTGAGGGCGAACTAAAGGGGAAGCGTTGGCTACGGGGCCGGTCAAATGGATGATTCCTCGTAGCTAGATCGTTCCACGACGGAGTTAGGAGATTTATGCAGCGATCGACGATCGACGTTAGCCAATAATAAAAAAATTAGAAAAAATCAGTGTCTTTAGCCAAGACATTGCAGTAGGCAAAGAGATCGTACTTGCCGATTTTCTCGTTATCCATCCAGTACTGAACGCAGCTACTACGAATCAACAAAGCAGTACAAATCGCCTCGTCCATAGCACATACTGTTCTGTAGAGGATGCAGCCCCGAAAAGCATATAAAACAGCCAGAAATAGCAAAAACAAGCAAAAACGAGAGCAGTTCTACCCGAGGGGAACTGCTCTCCATTATTTGCTTCCTATCCGACTGCTTGGGTTAGGCTGATTTCCGTTGTCCACTCCGGGGTTGTCCATGATTCTGTCCGATCGCATGCAAAGACTTGCCTGCCTCCGAAAGATTATGGGATTGATTCCGGTCGATCGGCATTGTCATAAGAGCCAAATCCACTGCTGGATGGGGATTGATCCCACAAGCAGCTTGTATATAGCGTTCCGCAATACTATTAATAATAGTAGCTTCCCCTAGTGTTTGACCATCGAGGGAACACACTGGCGTGATCTCGTGCAGTGTACCTACAAACCCAATTTCGTCCGCAATCATTAATTCCGTACGATCAACAGGACGGCGTTCAAATGGGATTCCCATGGATTGGCATAGGGATTGGACAATATCTACCGTAATACTTTCCAGAGCACCTTCCCAAGCGGGTGGTGTAATCACTGCGCCATCTCGGACCATGATGATGCATCCTCCCAACCCCTCAGCCACACGACCTGCTCCATTGAGCAAAATCATTTCGCTATAGCCCCGATCTCGGCCTTCAATTTTCACTAAGCGCGCCACTTGATAATTCGTACTGGTCTTTACTCGACAGGGTAAAGCTAAATCTCCTGCACGCTGCCACGCTGTGACCCCAGTCGCGATCGGAGCTTGCCGTGTCAAAGGGGTTTGATAAGCGGTTAACACTAAATTTGAAGTACAATTTTCTCCCCAATGGCCCTCCTCTCCGTAAAGCGTAGCGCGAATCCACATATTTTTATCAGGTTGATGGAGCAACTGAAGCAATTCATGGGTTGCGGCTTCAAACTCTTCAAAGCTCATCGTAAAGGGCATATGCAGAATTTTAGCAGATCGAACCAGCCGATCGTAGTGACGCCGCATTGCCACAATTCCAAAG
Organism: Alkalinema sp. FACHB-956; assembly: GCF_014697025.1. Taxonomy (NCBI): domain Bacteria; kingdom Bacillati; phylum Cyanobacteriota; class Cyanophyceae; order Leptolyngbyales; family Leptolyngbyaceae; genus Alkalinema; species Alkalinema sp. FACHB-956. Next base: position 216,736 of record NZ_JACJRC010000005.1, read on the forward strand.
CGTCCATCGGGTTGCCAGTATCCTTTTAACCCTTCAAAAACATTCAGTCCTCGTAAAACCGCTTCGCTGGAAATATGAAAAACCGCATCCTCCCACAAACAGATTTTGCCATCAAAATAAACATACTGTGGCTTTTGCAGGGTTATTGCCATTGTAATTCTTCCTTCAGTTGTAACTACAGATGATAACGAAGATGTCAGGGGCTATGTTGTAATGTTTTAAACAATATTGTTGTTACTTACAACACACCAAAATTAACTCAAGCAATTCATATAGGCAATTACCTATTCACTGTATTCTTTGATTAATATGTAGATTTTCTAGCTAAACAATAGCGCTTGTCTTTTCATAGAATCTTGTCTATACTTACTATTGAAGAATGCGCTGTTTGACAGATTCTAGAAATACCTACACAGTAGAATACACCTAACTTTAAGTGGAAAATACGGACTAATTGAACGGACTAATTGATAAGATATTTTTTAAAGGGATTCGGAAACAAGTGACTCAAGCCTTCTTTTTGAAATCTTGGCAAAAGAATGGTATTCAGTAAAAGCTTGATAAAGAATCGTCAGAGAACCACTAAATTGCCCCAACAGTAGTATTCAAAAGTTTAGTGGCTAAAAAGTTCTTGAAATTCTAACCCACCTAAAACTAGTACAGAAATAGGAGAGATGACCAGATTGCACGCTACGATACTAATCATGATGAGCGTCAGTTTGATGGATTCGTGATGTAGCTCGATTGATGGGAATTGGAGAGCTAAAGTAGAGAGGATTGGTAAAGAATCAAATATTTTCTTGGTTTTACTGATAAGAGTAGCCCTACCTTCCAAGATTCAGGGTCGGTTGTCTTGAAAGACTTCTATTTGTTGACGAAATTTATATCTGTAATATTAGCTACTGCAAAAATCGCTTTAAAATGTTGTGTATTCTGAGAGATGGCATCACATAAGTACATTACCCGAGTACATTACCCGCCTTGCCATCGAGGTGGTCGTACGGTGGACCCCAAAAACTGGACAGGTAGTTAAGCTCTGAAAACTCAAACTGTGATAGGAGTATTTCATGGGCAATAAACGCAAACAATACAGCGCCGACTTCAAAGCCAAAGTAGCCTTAGCGGC